>CAMCJC010000149.1 GCA_945875065.1 uncultured Propionibacteriaceae bacterium
TGCTGTGCGTGGAAGGCACGGAGTTCGTGCTGCGGCAGCCACGGGTGGCACTCAACCTGGTTGATCGCCGGTGCCACGCCGGTCTCCTCAATGATCCGGGTCAGGTGCGCCTCGGTGAAGTTGCTGACCCCGATCGTCTTGATCCGGCCCTGGTCGCGCAGCTCGATGAACGTGCGCCACACGTCGACGAACTGGTCGCGGGCCGGCCTTGGCCAGTGAATGAGGTAGATATCGATGCCCCCGAGGGCCTTCTCGGAGGCATCGAACGAACGCAGGATCGCGTCGCGGTCCTGGCTCTCCTCGCCCCAGAACTTGGATGCGACGCGCAGGTCGCTGCGGTCGACCTGCGCTAGCGCACGGCCCGCCTCCACCTCGTTGGCGTAGAACTCGGCGCCATCAACGAGGCGGTAGCCCGCCTTGACCCCGTCGAGCACCACCTGCTCGGTGATCTCGGGCGGGACCTGGAACAGGCCGAACCCGATCGCGGGAAGGTGAGTGGAGTCGTTGAGAATCAGGTCGTCGGTCATAACCCGATTCTTGCACCGTTACTCAAGCCGCCGCCTTGAGCAGCCCGGCGAGGTCAGCGGCGGTGACCTGAACCGGGTTCGGAGGCGTGCAGCCGTCGGCCAGCGCCGCGGCCGCCAGCTCGGGGATTGCGGCGCGCAATTCGGAGGCATCGATGTTGGCCTCGGCCAGGCGCGGCGGGATGCCGACACGTTTTGCGAGGCGACGGCACGCGGCTGCGAGGTTGAGCACCGCGGCTTTGTCCGAGGCGCCAGGGGACAGGAGCCTGCCGAGCCGGGCGTAGCGGTCATTAGCTGCCGGGCAGCGAGCGGCGTTGAACTCGATCACGTGGGGGAGCAGGATCGCGTTGAGCCGACCGTGTGCGACGGGGAAGTGCCCGCCCAGAGCGTGCGCAAGCGAGTGCGTGATGCCCAGCCCGACGTTGTCGAACGCCATCGCCGCCATGCAGGATGCGTTGTGCATATGGGAACGGGCGTCCAGATCGTCGCCGTGGGTGAAGCAGCGGTGCAGGTGCGCGAACACCAACTCGACCGCCTTCTCGGCGAGCGCATCTGAGAAGTCGCAGGCATCGCGTGCGACGTAGGCCTCAACGGCGTGCGTGAGGACGTCCATGCCGGAGTCGGCGGTGATGTGTGCCGGCGCACCGACGACGGCGTTCGGGTCAAGGATCGCCAGCCGGGCGACCAGATCGGGGGACGCGATCGGCACCTTGACGTGCGTGCGCTCGTCGGTGACGACAGCGAACGATGTCACCTCCGAGCCAGGGCCGCTGGTCGTCGGGATCGCGACGATGCCTTCTGGCGCGGCCAGCCCCGCGTCGAGGGCCGCCTTGTGCATCACTTTCGCCGCGTCCATGACGGATCCGCCGCCGTAAGCGACGACGACCTTGGGTGTCGCTTTCAGGTACTCGGCGACGCCGAGTCCGATCTCCTTGGTGCCGGGGTTCGGATGCACTCCGGTGAATACTGTGACTCGGCCGCCGCAGCGCTCCAGCACCCGCTGGTAGACGGGGGTCGTTTTCAGGAACTCGTCAGTGACGAGGAACACCGACTCGCCGGCGAAGCGGTCGAGAGCGGCGAGGGCCTGCGGACCGAGCCGCACGACCGTTGAAAGGCGGAACTCTCTCACACCGTTGTCCTTCCATGTTCGCGCCGGTACTCGCTTGGCGTCTGGCCCACGTGCTTCTTGAAGATCCTCGAGAAGTAATTGAGCGGGGAGAACTCGAGTTCGGCGGCGATTCTGAGCACCGGCTTATCGGTCTGGCGTAGGACGAACTTGGCCCGCTCCAGCCGTTTCGCGGTGACATAGGTGATGAAACTGGAGCCCGTGCGTTCCTTGAACTTGCGGGCGAAATGGGACTCGGACCATGTCAGATACGTGGCAGCCTTGTTGAGGGTCAGGAAGCTCGTCGGCTCCTTGTCGATCTCGTTGAGCAATGTGGTGAGGGAACGCTTGCCATCGCGGGCAGAGGGCTCCAGCAGGTTGTGCACGCGGATGAGAAGCTTCTCGCAGTAAACCTGGCATTCGTAACGATTCATGGGGCCTCGGCGGCGCGCCCGATGGCGGGTCACCTGTTGGGAGATGTCCCGTCCGAACGAGACGGCTTCGCTGGTCGCGATGCCGATCATCAGGTCTTCGAACTCTGACAGGGCACTCGGTTCGACCTTCTGGCTCCATCGTGGCAGCAGGTGGTCGAGATAGCGGCCCAGCAAGTCCAGGTTCGCGGCGGCGTTGCACTCGGCGATGTTGCGGGCGACTACTGGCGCTTCGAGCGTGATGCGCCGGTTCAGGGTGCCGAGAGGAATCAAGGGCAGTGGCTTGGAGGTTCCGGCTAGCAGAGGAGCCATCGCGGGATTGCCATCGGGCGCTGGGAGCGGGCTCAGCCGTCCCAACAACGTACCGGGGGTGGCGAAGCTGGCGTTATCCATCTCCGAGCCGAGCTTGTCGTTGGCCAGCTTCGCGATCTCGTTCGCCGCCGCTTGGAGCTTGCTCAGATCGACGACCGCAGCCTGGTTCAACAGCCGTCCGGCTTCATCGCCTGGCACCTGCTGGGTCTGTCCGAGAATTTGCCGGAGCTGTTGCTGGCCTTCTGAAAGCAGCACCTGGCCGGCCATCACCGCTCCCAGGTATTGGTTGCCCCACATGATTGAGACGGCGAAGTCGACCAAGCCGGCGTGGCACTGATAGACCACCGGCCGTCCCTCAAGTGCGCTCTGCAGGCCGCCGTGCGCGTCGCACGAATAGCATTTGGCGCGGATCGCAGGGTCGCGTCGCAAGAACTGGCACAGCGCGCTGAAACGAGAGGCCTGGGTGATCGGCCGGCCGAGGGCATCGACAGTGATCATCGCCAGCCCCGTGTCGGCCGCGAACTCATCCTGGATGCGCTGCAATTCGACGACATCGACGAGCGTTCCCAGGTCGTGACGGGGAGCAACCTCGCGGGTCACGAGGATGTCGGACACAGTACCTCCCGGATCCGCCGAAAGCCCCTGCCGGAAACGGAGTCGACGGCGACGACGGGGTCGGCACCCGCCTGGAGCAGGTGCTCTGTGGCGCACTGCACCTGGAACTCCGTGGCGAGCCCAGTTTTGGTGACCACGCCGACGACCTCCCGATTGAAGGAGGTCGCGAAGCCGGGCGGGTAGCGGGTATCGACGGCGGTGGCGTCCTGGATCAGGATCACCGCGTCGACGTCGTAGGAAGCGAGCATCAAAGCGTGCTTGAAGCGCCCGACCTCCAGGTACTCGCCTGGCGTGTCGATCGTCGTGCCGAAGGTTTCGATTGCCTGGGTCTTGGCGTACTCGATGGGTAGATCGTGTAGCCGCTGCCGGAACGTCGTTTTCCCAGCCCCGATGCAGCCGACGAGCAGGATTGTCTTCATGTGCGTGTCAGCGGGGCCGGTGTGAAGGACAGCACCTCCTGGAGCGTGTTGACGATGCCGGTTACGGCGGACTCGACATCGGCCAAGAGCCCGGTGAGCAGGAGGGAACCGGAGAAACGGTCCACGAACGCCAACTCCACACCGGCCGCTTTGGTCGCGATGTCCGCAGCGATAACCGCGGCCTCACCAGGAGTGATGGTCAGAACCCCGATCGCTCCTTGAGTTCCTGCGGGCAGCCCGATCTTCGGGTAGAGCTGTCGGTCCGGGTTCGCGATGATGTGGGCGAGCGTCACCTGCTTGCCAGGCACGAACTCTTGGATGATGCGTTGCTTGTCGCTCCACTCCGTCATTGACCACTCCGTCCTCAGGTTGCGTTCGCCAGCCCTCAGGTTGCGGTCACCAGCATACGGGCCCGTCAGATGGCCATTCAATGGTCCAGAGCAAGGATGTGTAACAACTGGGATGCCTTGTGTACGGGACTTGCTCGTAAGCTGGGTGAACGGGACCGCTGGTGGTTCCAACTCGACGCTGAAGACGAAGGAGTCAGCATGCAGGAAGCGCTTGGGATGGTTGAGACCAAGGGATTCGTTGGGGCCGTCGAGGCCGCTGACGCCATGGTCAAATCCGCGAACGTGGCTCTCATCGGTAGTGAGAAGATCGGTGCGGGCCTTGTGACCGTGATGGTGCGCGGCGACGTCGGGGCCGTCAAGGCGGCCACGGATGCGGGCGCCGCAGCAGCGGCCCGGGTGGGCGAGTTGATCTCGGTCCACGTGATCCCGCGGCCCCACAGCGACGTCGAAATGATCCTTCCCGGTCAGGCCAAGTAGGAGGCTGAGCCATGTCAGAAGAACTGATCAACAAGGTTCTGGCTGAGGTCGTCAAGAAGATGGGGCCGGAGACCCCCGCGGCGACGCCCGGCATCCCGGCGGTACCGGCCGCCACAGAGTTCGTCGGTATCAACCCCCTCGGCGATACCATCGGCTTGGTCATCGCCAACGTCGACCCCCAGCTGCACGCCATGATGAAGCTGGAAGGCTCGCACCGCTCGATCGGAATCCTCGGCGCCCGCACCGGGGCCGGCCCCCAGATCTTCGCGGCCGATGAGGCTGTCAAGGCTACGAACTCCGAGATTCTGTCGATTGAGTTGCCGCGCGACACCAAGGGTGGCGCCGGCCACGGCTCCCTCATCATCTTCGGAGCCGAGGACGTCTCCGACGCTCGCCGTGCCGTCGAGGTGGCCCTAGGCGAACTCGACCGTACTTTCGGCGATGTCTACGGGAACGACGCCGGCCATCTGGAGTTCCAGTACACCGCGCGCGCCAGCTTCGCCCTGCAGAAGGCGTTCGGGGCGCCGCTCGGTAAGGCCTTTGGTATCACCGTCGGCGCGCCCGCCGCTATCGGCGTTGTGATGGCCGACACCGCGGTCAAGGCCGCCACGGTCGACGTCGTCGGCTATGCCTCGCCGGCCGACGGCACCAGCTACTCGAACGAGGCCATCGCGTTCCTCAGCGGCGACTCCGGGGCGGTCCGGCAGTCCATCGTCGCCGCACGTGAAGTTGGCATCAGCCTGCTGGGCGCCCTTGGCGACTGCCCTGCGTCCACGACCACCCCCTACATCTGAGGTGACTGATGCGTTCCAAGAGATTTGAAGCGCTGGACGCGCGTCCCGTCAACCAGGACGGTTTCGTCAGCGAGTGGCCGGAGGTCGGCCTCATTGCCATGGACAGCCCGAACGATCCCAAGCCGTCGTTGCGGCTCGTCGACGGGAAGGTCGTCGAACTCGACGGCAAGACCCGTGAGCAGTTCGACATGCTCGATACGTTCATCGCCGACTACGGCATCAACCTGGAACTCGCCGAGAAGGCCATGGCGATCGACTCGCTCCAGGTCGCCCGCATGCTGTGTGACATCAACGTGCCCCGCGCCGAGATCATCCCGCTGACCACCGCAATGACCCCGGCGAAGCTGACCGAGGTCGTCGGCAAGATGACCGTACTCGAGATGATGATGGCCGTCACCAAGCTGCGCGCCCGGAAACAACCCGCCAACCAGTGCCACGTCACCAACGTGCTCGACCACCCGGTCCAGATCGCGGCTGACGCGGCCGAGGCGGCGCTGCGCGGCTTCGCCGAGCAGGAGACCACCGTCGGAGTCGTGAGGTACGCACCGTTCAACGCGCTCGCGATCCTCGTGGGCGCCCAGACCGGCCGTCCCGGCATCTTGACGCAGTGCGCGGTCGAAGAGGCCACCGAACTGCAGCTCGGCATGCGCGGCCTGACCGCCTACGCGGAGACCGTCTCCGTCTACGGCACGGAGGCCGTGTTCATGGACGGCGACGACACCCCGTGGTCGAAGGCGTTCCTGGCTTCCAGCTACGCCTCGCGCGGCCTGAAGATGCGCTTCACCTCCGGTACCGGTTCCGAGGTGCAGATGGGATTTGCCGAAGGCAAGTCGATGCTCTATCTGGAGTCCCGCTGCCTGTTCGTGACGAAGGCCGCCGGCTCGCAAGGCACCCAGAACGGCTCCGTCAGCTGCGTTGGGGTTCCCGCCGGCGTCCCTGGTGGCATCCGCGCCATCCTCGCCGAGAACCTCATCGCGACGATGCTCGACCTGGAATGCGCATCCAGCAACGACCAGACGTTCACCCACTCCGACCTGCGCCGGGTCTCCCGCTCCCTGATGCAATTCGTGCCCGGCACCGACTTCATCTGCTCCGGCTACTCGTCGACGCCGAACAGCGACAACATGTTCGCCGGCTCGAACTGGGACGCCGAGGACTTCGACGATTGGAACATCATCCAGCGTGACCTTCGGGTCGACGGCGGTCTAACACCCGTGCTTGAGGAAGACGTCATCGCGGTGCGCCGCAAGGCAGCCAGCGCCCTCCAAGCCGTGTTCAACGAGCTGGGCCTGCCGGCGATCACCGACGCCGAAGTTGAGGCCGCGACCTACGCCCATTCGTCGGAGGACATGCCGAAGCGCAACGTCGTCGAGGACCTGAAGGCCACCGAGGACATGATGAAGCGCGAGGTCACGGGGGTCGACGTCGCGATCGCCCTATCCAAGGGCGGCTTCGAGGACGTTGCCGAGGCGATCTTCAACCTGCTGAAGCGCCGCGTCGCCGGCGACTACCTGCACACGTCGGCGATCTTTGACAAGGACTTCAACGTCATCTCCGCCGTGAACTACCCGAACGACTACGCGGGCCCGATGACCGGCTATCAGCTCTCTGACGAGCGCTG
>CAMCJC010000150.1 GCA_945875065.1 uncultured Propionibacteriaceae bacterium
CGCCTCGAGCGTGCGCTGCGCGAGTTCGATGCTGCGGTTGTCGCCGCGCACCAGCAGCGCGTCAAGGACGGTGGCCTGCGGGAACTTCGGTGCGGTTCCGAACCCGCCGTGGATCAGGTCGAAGTCGGCGCCGATGCGGTCGACCGCCGCGACCAGAGCCGGCGCGTCAGCCTCGTCTGCCATGCTCAGCCCACCGATGTGCGCCGTGATGCGCTCCGCGTTCTCCAGCAACACCTCGCGACGGGTCCGCCACGCCTCCGAGAGCGCCTCCAACACCTCCGTGAACGACGGTCGGCCCGGCTGCGGGGTTGGCGGCATATAGGTGCCGGTGAAGAAGGGACGACCGTCGGGGGTCAGGAACGCCGTCAGCGGCCAGCCGCCCGCGCCGTCGTTCATCAGCTGCGTCGCGAGCATGTAGAGCCGGTCCAGACTTGGTTGCTGCTGCCGGTCGACCTTGATCGCGACGAAGTCGCGGTTGATCCGCTCGGCCACGGCCGCGTCGTCGAAGCTCTCGTGGCTCATCACGTGGCACCAGTGGCACGACGCATACCCCACGCTGAGCAGGATCGGTCGGTCCAAGCGCCGCGCCTCCGCAAGGGCATCAGGCCCCCACTCCCACCAGTCGATGCTCTGGTGCGCGTGCTGGCGCAGGTAGTCGCTGGCGGAGGAGGCAAGACGGTTGGCCATGGGCCAGAAGGCTACCGCTTGGCCACGCTGTCACACTGGAGACATGAGCACCAGTGAACTTGGCTACGCAACCCAGCCCCTCAGGCAAGGGGTCATCGTCATCGGCGGAATGCTCGCCGTCATGTGGGCGCTGGAGATCATCGACGCCGCGTCGTTCCAGGCGCTCGACCAGTTCGGCATCGCGCCACGCGAGTTCGGCTACCTCCCGCACATCCTTACGGCGCCTTGGCTGCACTTCGGCTGGAGCCATATCATCAACAACTCGATCCCGTTCCTGGTGCTCGGCCTGATCGTCTGGCTCGGTGGGGTGCGCCGGTGGCTGTTCGTCACCGCGGCCTGTGTGCTGTCTTCGGGCCTGCTGGTGTGGTTGATCGCTCCCGAGCACACCATCACCGCCGGAGTCTCCGGCCTGATCTTCGGCTACCTTGCGTACGTGCTTGTCAGAGGATTTTTCACGCGCAGTATCTGGCAGATCCTCGTCGCGGTCGTCGTGTTCTCGTTCTACGGCAGCGTTCTGTTCGGGCTGCTGCCCGGCGCCGCCGGCATCTCCTGGCAGGGGCATCTCGGCGGCGCGCTCGGCGGCATCTGGGCCGCGTGGCGCGAGCGCCGCGTCAAATGATGAACTCCGGTACCAGTGGTACTTCCCTGAGGCCGGTGAAGAGGTCATCCTCGGGAATCATCGTCGGCACCTTCGAGATCACCAGCTGGTAGTCCTCCGTCGGCCAGCCCGCCTGCTGGATTGCCAGTGGCACCGCGAACCACGGGCCATGCGGGTCGATCTGCGACGCGTGGGCGCGCAGGGCGTCGTCGCGGACCCCGAAGTACTGGGAGCAGTTCACGAACGTCGTCAGCCGGCCGTCGGAGAACGGGTCCTCATCGCGAGCCGGCAGCGATGACGTCGGCAGCCCGTGCGCGTGCATCGTCGACTCCAGGGCCGCGAACCGCCGCTTGTGAAAGCTCATGTGGAAGTACAGCTTCGCCGCCTGCCATGGCTCGCCGTGCTCTGGCCACGAGCTGGCGTCGGCGGCCGCCTGGAACGCCTCCATCGTGACCCGGTGGCATTGGATGTGGTCGGGATGGGGGTAGCCGCCCCGCTCGTCGTAGGTCGTGACGACGTGCGGCCGAAACTCCCGCATCACTTTCACCAGCGGCCCCGCCGCAACCTTAGGGTCTTCCAGAGCGAAGCAGCCCTCTGGAAGGGGCGGCGGCGGGTCGCCTTCTGGTAGCCCCGAGTCGACGAATCCCAGCCACTCGTGCCGGATCCCCAGGATCGCCGCCGCCCGCGCCATCTCCTCACGACGGACGGCGGGCAGGTCGGTTCGGGCGCGCTCGTCTTCTAGAAGCGCCGGGTTGAGGATGTCACCGCGTTCACCGCCGGTACAGGTCACCACCAGCACCTCGACGCCCTCCGCGACGTACTTCGCCGTAGTCGCCGCGCCTTTGCTCGACTCGTCGTCGGGGTGGGCGTGCACGTGCATCAGGCGCAGAGGGGGCATGGGAGCCATTGTGGCTTATCGGAGGGCATGTTTTGCCCCTTTGCTAACCTGTGGGAATGTCCGAATCCCAAGCTGATGTCGTCTGGCTCACCCAGGAGGCGCACGATGCGCTGACCGCCGAGTTGGCCCATCTCAAGACCGTGGGTCGCCCCGAGGTCAGCGCCCGCATCGCCGCCGCCCGCGAGGAGGGCGACCTGTCCGAGAACGGCGGCTACCACGCCGCCCGCGAGGAGCAGGGCCAGATGGAGGGCCGGATCCGCCAGCTCGAGCACCTGCTGCGCAACGCCCAGGTCGGCGAGGCCAGCGGCGACCCCGACGAGGTCGCTCCCGGCCGCGTCGTCACCGTCGCGTTCGACGGCGACGAGGACGACACCGAGACCTTCCTGCTCGGCTCCCGCGAGATTCTCGCCACCGACTCCTCGGTCGATCAGGCCGTCTCGCCGCAGTCACCGCTCGGCGCCGCCGTCGTAGGACACCGCGTCGGCGACGAGGTCTCATACGAAGCCCCCAACGGCAAGACCATCAGCGTGACCATCGTCAAGGTCGAGGCCTGACGTTGTTCCGGTTCATCCTGGCCTTGATCGCAGCGCTGGTCGGGGCCTTGTTGTGACCTAGAGGTTCGCGATCAGCTGCGCCGCGATGTTCGCGTCCAACTCGCCGGAGGCAACGCGCCTCAGGATCTGTTCCTGTGGCGACTCGAAGGCCGGCGCTTCGTCCGCCGACTGCGTCGGCTGGGCGGGCTGCGGCGGCTGCGACTCCGGCAGCATCCCCAGCTTGTCTAGGAGGGCGTCGAAGCGGGCCCGGGCCGTCGGGTAGGAGACGCCCAGGTGCTTTTCGACCTCCCGCAGGTTGCCGCGCGAGGACAGGAACACGCGCAGCATGTGGTGCTCGGCCGCATCGAGGCGGTCGTAGACCGACGACGTGAACTCGCCGACGAGCTCGGAGCCGCAACGCCGGCAGCCCTTGCGCGTTACGATCAGAGGAGCGTCGCAGACGGGGCAGTCCGCGGGGGCCTGATACGTGGTCTCGGTCATTTCAGTTTTCCTCCAGCGTCTCGTCCTTGATAGTGGCCATGCCCATGACGACGTTGACGTCGACGCGGGCCGCGCCGTTGCCGTACACGACCTCCTCGATCCCCGCGTTCTCCTCGGGCCAACGGACGATGCCGAACTTCGAGTCGGCATGGACGACGGCGTTCGTGCCGGGCTTGAGCCCGAGGGTCA
The DNA here is from genome assembly GCA_945875065.1 of uncultured Propionibacteriaceae bacterium. GTDB lineage: Bacteria > Actinomycetota > Actinomycetes > Propionibacteriales > Propionibacteriaceae > Arachnia. Next base: position 3,407 of record CAMCJC010000150.1, read on the forward strand.
AGGAGCCGGACTCGATCTTCAACGTCGAGCGGCCGCGGCTCAGCGGGCCTTCGACGGTTACGGTGCCAGCCTGGCTGAGGAGGTCGCTGACCTCGACGACGTCACTGAGCTGGCAGCCGCCCATCGTGACGCGGACCCGCCCGAAGCGGGGGACATCGGTGCTGCGGACGCCACTGCCGGTGGTGGCCTCAATGTCGACGATCAGCCGTGGGTTGACCTGCACCACCAGTTCCTTGCCGAAGATGCCGATGTCGTCGAACATTTTCTGCGGCTGCACCAGCGAGAACCCGGACAGCTTCGGCCCGAACTCGCCGGTCGACTTGACCTCCATGACCTCGCCGTTGCGGCGCATGACGTGCGGGCCATCGACGCTGACCGAAGCCACCTTCGAGTCACCCTCGATGCGCACGCGGCGCCCGACGGCGGAGATGGAGACGCGGCGCAGGCCGCTCGGCTTGCCTTTCGGCGCCGACTCTTCGGTGGAGGACTCGGCAGGGGCATCGCCCTTGAGGGCGTTGATGCGACGGTTCGCCTCGGCCGCGTCGATCCGACCGGCGGCCAGATCGTCGAGGATGGGACCAAGATCGGGATTGCTCATGCAGTAATGATAACTCATCCTTGTGACAAGTGAAGGGTGGCTTTCCAATTTTCCATAGAGGGTTCCCGGGAGTCCTTCGCCGCGCCGTCAACTTCCCGCAGGCGCCCCGAGGGTCTATAGTTTGTGGCTGCTGCCGCCCTAGCTCAGTAGGCAGAGCGACGCTCTCGTAAAGCGTAGGTCACGGGTTCGATTCCCGTGGGCGGCTCGGACGATGAACAGGTCCTTGACTAGGCTTAATAGCGGTCGGGGGCCTGTTTTTACGTGTCTTTTCGGTGACGGCCGGGACCTGTTAGGAGTTCGTGCTCGGTGTCGGCGGCAACCGGTCTCGTCCTCCCCTGAGTGCCGGTACGACAGCCCGTAGACTCGTCGGCGTGAATGGCGAGGTTGAGAAGCAGCGGGTCCGGGCTGGGACTATCGAGCGTGACGGCGTCTTGGAGCAGCTTCAGGCTGCCTTCGTCGACGGCAAGCTGGACCGCGAGGAGTACGACGAGCGGCAGGCCCTGTGCCTGAAATCCAAGTACCTCGACGAACTGGACGCCCTGGTGGCCGACCTCGGGACTCCGCGATCCACCTCACTAGCCGAGCCGCCCGCCGCGTCGATGCCGACTGCCGTCGTCGGTGAGCCGACCAAGACGTTCGCGATCATGAGCGGGCGGGAGATCAGCGTTACGGCTGATCGCCCCGCCGTGGAGAGCCTGGCATTCGTGGGCGGGGCCGAGGTTCACGTCGCCGCGATGGGCCCGGGCGGGCAGGTCGAGCTCTCGCTGTCCTCGATCCTGGGAGGCTACAACGTCTACGTTCCGGCCGGGGTGCGTGTGGTCGACGAGTCGTCCAGTTTCCTGGGCGGCGTCGCCATCGATAAGAAGACCCGTGGCGACGGGTCGAACGGCACCGTCGTGATCCGCGGCTTCAACTTCATGGGCGGAGTGAACGTCAGGCTTGAGGTGTAGCCCTGGCGGGGGCGAGTGAAATGGGCGCGCCCATTAGACTGGCTCGCATGGCTAGCGAGGTCGAGAAGCGGCGGATCCGGGCTGGGACCGTTGAGCGGGACGGTGTCTTGGAGCAGCTTCAGATGGCATTTGTCGACGGCAAGCTTGACCGTGAGGAGTACGACGAGCGGCAGGCCCTCTGCCTGAATGCCAAGTACATCGACGAATTGGAGCACCTGGTTACCGATCTTGGCGGGCAGCAGGTGATGCCGTTCGCGGCGCCGGCTGCGGCTCCTGTCGCGCTCGGCGGCGAGCCGATCAAGACCTTCGCGGTGATGAGCGGTAAAGACATTTACCTGACGCCCGACCGCCCAAGCGTCGAGGGCTTCGCCTTCTGGGGTGGAGACGACATCCATGTCGCTGGTGTCATGGGGCCGGGAGTGCAGATCGAGTTGTCGCTGGTCTCGATCATGGGCGGCCACGACGTCTATGTGCCCGAGGGGGTGCGTGTGGTCGACGAGTCGGTCAGTTTCATGGGCGGAGTCAGCATCAAGAAGAAGGCCAGGGGCGACGGGTCGAATGGCACCGTCATCATCCGCGGTTTCAACTTCATGGGCGGAGTGGACGTCAAGCTCGAGAAGTGAGCATTAGGTGGGGCGGAGCGGCCAGCCGGGCAGGTTTCGCACTACAGCCCAGGCGGCGGCGGTGCCCAGGAAAGCGACGGCGACCCAACGCGGGGTGCGCCGACGCTCGCCCCGCCAGGCGTGAAAGGCCCACGTCGCCAGCAGTGCGATTCCGGCGGGCAGGGCGACGAGCAGGTAGGCGTTGTCGCGCACCGCGCGCAGCCAGTCTCCGGTCAGAAGAGAGCGTGTCATACGCAGCCCGCCGCAGGCCGGACAGTCCAGGCCCGTGACGAGCTTGGTGGGGCAGGTCGGCATGGGAACGGCAGGATCGTGGGGGTCGGCGACCAACAGGTAGCCGACCCCCACGATGCTGCATGCGGTCAATCCCCCAAGAACCGCCGCGACGCGCCGTCGATCAGTTGTCGCGAAGCGGGCGGCCATCCACGTCCGTGACGCTGCCGGAGAACATCATGATCGCGTCGATCAGCGCCCAGATCCCGAGTCCCCCGCAGGTGAACAACTGAGCGATGGCGAGTCCGGTGTGTCCCGTGTAGAACCGGCCGGCTCCGAACCCTCCGGCGAACAGCTGGAGCAGGCCAGCCGCCATCTTCGACTTCTCGGAATAGGGGATTCCCGAGACCGGGTGGACGCCGTAAGGTGCGGCGGGGTTCCCCATTGGGCCGGCCATCCCGTACGCCTGGCCCGGGTAGGGCGGCTGCCCCGGGTACTGCTGCTGGCCAGGGTACGGTGGCTGCCCCGGGTAGCCCTGCTGTGACGCGTAAGGCTGCTGAGGCGACGCGTACGGGTCCTGGCTGCCGAAAGGCTCCTGCGGGGGATAGGGAGTACTCATGGGGCCAGTTTGGCCCCCGAGCGGGTTAGTTCTCAATTTGAGGCCGTCATGTAAACGTTCCCATTGTCGCGTTCCCAACTGGGTTGTCCCGGCCGAACGGCCATCGAGGCCTCGCGAGTCGAGATCGGTGGGTTGAGGGTTAACCCCGATTCGTCACGAGTTGAGCCCTGGTGGCTCAACTTCGGTTTGCCAGGTGAGTCGCATTGGTGG
>CAMCJC010000151.1 GCA_945875065.1 uncultured Propionibacteriaceae bacterium
CTTCACGAACCCGGCCGGCATCGTCACCGAAGCGATGCGGGATGAGCTCGGCGACCGCGTCGTCGGCATCTGCGACACCCCGATCGGGCTGGTCAAGCGGGTGGCGCGGACGCTGGGAGCCGTAAACGTCGAGCACGACTACCTGGGGCTGAACCACCTAGGATGGCTGCGGGGGATCCGCGTCGACGGCAAGGAGCGGCTGCCGGAGTTGCTGGCAAACGACGCGCTGTTGGAGCACATTGAAGAAGCGCGCCTGATCGGGTTCGAGTGGGTGCGTCAAGCCAAGGCGCTGCCGAACGAGTACCTGTACTACTACGTCCACACCGACGAGGCGGTGCGGCGAGTCCTCGAGTCCGGTCGAACCCGCGGCGAGTTCTTGGTTCAGCAGCAGGGGGACTTCTACGAGCGTGTTGGCGGCCAGTGCTGCGATTCCCCGCTCGCCGCGTGGCGCGAGGCGCTCCATACGCGCGAGGCCACGTACATGGCGGAGTCGCGCGACGACGAGCGTCGAGAAGAGGACATCGCGGGCGGCGGCTACCAGGAGGTCGCTCTGCGTTTGATGACCGCGATCGCGACCGATGCGCACGAGTCGATGATCCTGAACGTCGGCAACAATGCCGGTGGGGGCCGGGTCGTGGCGGAACTGCCTGCGGACATGGTCCTGGAGGTCGGCTGCCGCGTCGATGGCGACGGGGTTCATCCGCTGCCCGTGAGCGCCCCGACGCTCGGGCAGCTCGGCCTGATGGCGGCGCAGCGGTCTTCGGAGCGCTGCATCCTGACGGGCGCTTTGACCGGGGACCGGGAGGCGGCCTGGGAGGGATTCAGCTCTCACCCGCTCGTCGGGTCGGCTGACAAGGGCGAACGCCTCCTAAAGGGCTACATCGAACGACTACCGCAGGTCGCTGCGCTCTTCGCCTAGTTCCCCGCTCGGAATTGACCGATCGACAGGCAATAGGACCAATTCCAATCATCTGGTCCGAACCCCTCGAAAAACGTCGGGGTCTCGTCTTAGTCTGATGTGAAATGTCGGGGCAAAGCCGCCCCGTCGGCACATTTTGGAGGACTCGATGAAGAGATTGGGCGCGTTTCTGGCTGGGGCGGCCGCGATCGCGTTGACTCTGCCTGGCGTGGCCTCGGCTGAGCAGCCGCCGCTGACGGTGGGCAGTGCCTCGATTGCCACGCAGACCGAGCCGAGCGGAATAGATGTGATGGCGCTGTGGTCGCATCCGGACGACGACGCAGGGTTCACCACGCCCTGCGGCGTCTGGAACGATCTCTACGGGATTCGCTGCGGGATCATCATGGTCACTCGTGGCGAGGGCGGCTCCAACTCCGTCGGCAGTGAGTCCGGGCCGGAGCTCGGCCTGCGGCGTGAGAACGAGGACCGTACGTCGCATGTGCGCAGCGGCACCGTCGACATCTTCAATATCGACAAGGTGGACTTCTACTACAACACCTCGGCGCCGCTGACGCAGCGGGTCTGGGATGGCGAGGACACGCTGCGTCGCGTCGTGCGCGTGATCCGCGAGACGCGGCCGGGGATCATGATCGGTTGGCCGCCGAACTTCGACTACGGTCACGGCAACCACCAGTACGCCGGTCGCCTGGTGTGGGAGGCCGTCGAGGCAGCGTCCGATCCCGCGCGCTTCCCGGAGCAGCTCACGGGGCTCGGCGCGGTGAAACCCTGGCAGGTGAAGAAGATCATCATGATGGAGGGTTGGCGCGCGTCCTTCCCGGGTAGTGGGGGCCAGCTGGCGCCGGACTGCAACGCCGGCTTCGTGCCTGATGAAGCCAATCCCTTCACGGTCGCCGGCACCTGGGGCGGGTACGAGTCGCCGTACACGTGGGTCGCGGGCAATACCGCCGGCATCCCGGCGGGCACCCCGAAGACGTGGGCGCAGGTCGGGCGTGAGGGTGGCAGGGCCCACCCCACTCAGGCACGCGTTATGCAGAAGGAGCCGTGGGACGCGACCTGCATGAGATTCGGCGTCCTCAAGTCCCTCGTCCCGATGCAGCCGAACGGCACGCCCGCCGGCGACAAGGACGACTCGCTGTTCCAGGGGGTCACCGTGCCCGACGCGGGTGGCCTCCCGCTAGGAACCGGTTTTGCGATCAGCCCGACCGACTTCTTTGCCGCTCCGGGCGAGCCGCTTGGCGTCGACGTCGAGCTGACGCTGCCCGAAGGCACGATCCCCTCGGGGTCGATCACCCTGGGAGTTCCCGATGGTTGGAACGTGAGCGCCCCGGTAGCGGTGGGCGGCGAGCGCACGGCCAAGGCCTCGTTCCAGGTCACGCCCAGCGCGGACGCAGACCCGGCGATGTACCGGCTGACGGCCAGCTTCTCCGGAGGCGACAAGACCGCCTGGAACGATACCCGGGTGCAGGTGGTGCCCCCAGTCGAAGGGCTGTTCGCCCGCGGCGGCTCTTCCCAGGAACTCGACGCGTGGCAGAACCAGCACAACGTCCACCTGTATGGCCGCTCGCCGGCGATCGCGGAGATCGGCGCGGGCGAGAGCCGGACGGTGAGCATCGAAGTCACCAATCGCACCTCGCAGCCCCAAACGGGCACGGTCAACCTCGCGGTCCCGGACGGTTTCACCGTCGACGCTACCGGGAAGAGCTTCGACGCGGTGCTGCCGGGCAGCACCCAGCGCGTCGAGTTTCTGGTCACCCACACCGACCCGGCGGCCGACGGCCAGCAGGTGAAGTTCACGGCCACCACGGTCACGGGACAAAGCAGTTCCCAGGAGGAGCTACAGATGTACCTGGTGCCCAGCGTCGTCATCCCGCAGCTCGCCGCCGCGCCGGTGATCGACGGGGCCGCGGACGATCTCGAGGGCGCCGCGGTCCCCGTCGGGCAGAAGTGGGAAGGCGATGATTGCGCACCCGACGGCACTGATTGCGGTACCGGAGGCCAGGCCCTCCTCGGCTGGCACGATGACGCCCTGTACGCCCACGTCCGGGTCATCGACGACGTCGCCTCTGCTGCCGCGACGCCTGACCGTTGTTTCGGGCACTGGCTGGTTGACTCGGTCGAGTTCCTGGTCGACCCCCGGGGCGACTCGTCCGACACCTCGACAACCTTCAAACTGGGTGTCTTTCCCGTGACGAACGACCCGGGTGGCAGCAACGGCAACGGCATCGACGGCCCGTGTTGGTCGCGCGACGCCGACAATCACCAGGGGTTCTCCACCGGTCCCCTCGCCGCCAATGTAGAGCAGGGGCCGAACGCTCCAGGGGTCGAGGTGGCGGCTAAGGCGGTGCGAAACTCAGACGGCACCTGGGCGGATGGCGTGTGGGACGTCGAGCTGAAGGTCCCGATGTCGGTGCTGCCGGCCGCCGCCGGGGCGACCGGCAAGGCCCCCACCGGAGACGCCGCCACAAACGAGACGAACGCCGCCCATGTCGGGCTCAACGTGACACCGTACGACTCCGACACCCAGGACTTCATCGGACAGACCCGCACCGCGTGGTCGGCCTTTGGGTCCCAGCAGTCGGAACCCTACCGGTGGGGACACGCCTATCTCGACGGCTATGCGCCGCCCTCGGACCGTGCGACGGAGCCGAAGCCCCCGGTCATCCCGCAGACCGCGCTCGCGGGGACCGAGTCGCCGCAGAGTATCCACCAGTCGGCTACGCGCGGGGTCACGCTCTCGGGTGCCCAGCCGAGCGACGCTTTGACGGTGACTGACGTGAAGATCCGCGACGGCGCCGTTGAGGTGAGCTACGAGGCGAGCCGTTCCGGGCTACTCCGCGGTTTCGTTTGGCGGGGCGATCCTAGGTTTATCCCGGTGTGGACGTCGAGTTGCCCTGGTGACCAGTACGGGTTCGATGCCTGCTCCGAAAAGGATGGCGCTGCACCCCGGTGGGACCCGGACATGAGCGGGCGTCTCAAGGCGTCGGGGCGGGTGGACGTCGTGGCGGGGACGGGCACGCTCATGCTGCCACTGACGCCCGAGACACGCGCCGCGATCGCAGCCAACTCCCGAGTCCTGCTGGCGTGGGCTGAAGTGGAGGGCGGGGACGGAGTCAACGCCTGGGAGTTCCCGATCCAAGCCGGCGGCCCGTCACCGTCTCCGAGCCCTGGCCCCAAGCCCGGCCTACCGGACACGGGGTACTGAAGCGATGTCAGGTCGGCGGGCCCCTCACGCCCGCCCGCCGACCTGTGGGGCCGCTCGCGACGACGCGTGGGAGATCAGCTGTTGGTCAGCTACATCGACCAGCACTCGTAGCCCGAGGCACTGTTCACGTGAACAACTCCACCTGCCTGATGGGTTGACAGCGCTCTTATCCGCCAAACGGCCGATTGTGCACCCCTTGTATCCAGTTCAGAATTGAACTATCCAGCTGCGATTTGGGGGCTGCCCCTTGCGCAGGACGATCGACCGGTACAGGAGAAGCTGTGAATCGACGCCTTACGGGGTTTGCCGTGAGCGCGGTCACCGCGCTGGCCGTTGCGTGCAACCCAGCCCACGGGGTCAACCCGGAGCCGACTCCGCCCGTCGCGTCCGCGTCTGCCGCCCCGAGTGCGACCCCCGTCATCAACCCCTACGACGCCGACTACGGCCCAGGCTTCCGCCTGAAGGCCCTCTCTGCCGACGCCATCGCCGCCGTCGACAAGCCCGCGCCGGCCCGCGACGGCGGCAGAACCGTCGACCCGGCCTACGGAACCCGCATTTACCGCGCGACCACCGCCGACGACGGTCAGGGCGGCCGCGTGCGTCACGACTACTCGCGCCGCCAGGCGTTCAACGCCGACAACACCCGCTTCATCGCGATGGACGGAGCCGGCTACTGGCACCTGTACGACGCGACGAACTACGCCCACCTCGGCGTCCTCGAAGGCTTCGCCGGCGACTGCGAACCCATCTGGCACGCCACCGACCCCGCGAAGCTGTACTTCACCGGCGTCAACGGTTCCACCCAGTGGCAGGTGATGGACGTCAACACGATGCGGGCAAAGGCGGCCTTCGACTTCGCTGGCCAGAGTCCATGGCCCGACGCGAAGTCGTTCTGGACGAAGGCCGAGGGCACCACCAGCTCCGACGGCCGCTACCTGTCCCTCGTCGCCACCGCCTACGACGAGGCGTCGCAGGAGAACACGATCTATGGCCTCGTGACGGTCGATCTGGTGGAAGAGAAGATCGTCGGCACGCTGGACGCGTCGCAGTTCCCGAACCCCGGCGCGATGCCCGACCACATCAGCACCTCTGCGAGCGGCCGCTACGCCGTCGTCTCGTGGGCCCATGATGACGGAGGCACCCGCGCCTACACGCTCGACTTCGCCTCCAGCAAGCAGCTCACCCCAAACACCGAGCACTCGGATCTGGCGTTCGGCCCTGACAAGCAGGACTACTTCGTCTACACGGACTATGCCAGCGGCAAGATCGTCGCCGTCGACCTGGATACCGAAGAGCGCATCGACCTCCACACGCTGTACCCCGTCCCTGGTGCTGGCTACGCTGCGCATATCAGCGGCAAGGCGTTCGACCGGCCCGGCTGGGTCGTCGTCTCGACCTATGGCGACTTCGAAAACTACAACGTCTCCCCGGCCACCGAGCTACAGCCCGAATACCGCAAGGTGTGGCTGCAAGAGCTCAAACCGGGCGGGCGTGCGCTGAACGTTACGCACACTCAGGCCAAGGCTGCCGCCGTCGACAAGGCGTATTTCGAAGAATCACAGGCGACACCGTCGCGGGATCTGAGCCGCATCATGTTCGCCAGCAACTTTGGCGGCGACGCCATCGAAAGCTACGTGGTCGGGTTGCCCACCACCTTCGTGCAGGACTGATCGCGTCCGATGCTGGCGATACGCGGACGGGTCGACGAGCTGAGCTTGGCTCTGTTCAACGACGACTGGGACATCCTCGAGGAGCGTGAGGCGACCGACTTCGACTTCGCGTTGTGGCGGCTGAAGCAGCGGCGGTTACCGGCCCCACCCTTGACTCTCGTGTTCGACAGCCTCGATGGCTTCGGCCGGCCTGTCCCATGCAACAAGGCGTATTGCTGTGTGGTCGAGGAGATGCCGGAGCTATATCTGTACCTCGGCGGGAACCGTGCCGAGTGGCGGAGATCGCTCGGCGGGTTTGTCGATAGGATTCGCGCCCGGGCGCAGGTGTTGGAACGCCGTCGGCGGCTGGCCTCGCTGCCGCCGGTTGACTACGTGGTCAACCTCCGCAACGTTCGCAGCCAGAAGGCGTTGCTGAAACTCCTAGCCGCGACGTTCAGCTTCCCAGCCCATTTCGGCAACAGCTGGGCCGCCCTCGACGACGTCATGCGCGACCTCGAATGGCTCCCCGAGGAGAGCATCGTGATCCGGTTACGGCACTCCGACGACCTGGCGGACCGCGATCCAGCCCTCTACGACGCCCTTCTCGACAGCGTCGAAACCTGGGAGGAGCACTGGGAAGGATCCCTGGACAAGTCGGTGAAGTTCCGCGTCGACTAGGTCCTGTTTCGTAAGTGCTGTTCTCGGCGAGGATGGGCTGGTGGGATGACATAGCACCCAGCCGCCCTCTTGTGGGCACGAATCGCCGTTTTTGATGGACAGGGGGGCGTGCGGCTAGGG
>CAMCJC010000152.1 GCA_945875065.1 uncultured Propionibacteriaceae bacterium
CCCTCTTCGATCGTGCTTGCGAGCGAATGACCGGACACTCTCACGCCACCGAGTACATGAGCACCAAGCCGACTGTGAGCGAAGTAAAGGAAGACTGGGAGAAGGCGAAAGCAGCGCGCTCGGCATACATAGCCACCTGAGCGGCGGATCGGCGTGGAAGCGGCTCGCAGACAGCTACAGGGCGCGGGCGAGTTCGTGCGCGCGCTGGGCGGCGCTCATTGATCCAGAGCGAATGTCGGCTTCGACCACAACGGTCGCTGCGAGGCCCGCCACCACATCATCAAGCTCGGCAAGCCGAACCAGCTCAAGCGCCCCAACTCGCGAAGGAGACAGTCAGTCACGGCGTCATCTGGTTCCGCGAGCATCAACAGCTCCATCCGCGCTGTGCGCTTGCCCTGGACTACGGCGCTCAGGTTCGTACTCGTCGGTTCCTCCCACTCCTACAGAGAGGTAGCGCGGTGACGCGGGAGCCGTGTACGCCGTCCCCGGCGTACAGTGGATAGTGGGGCAGGTTCTCCTTGTATTTCGGGTCCTTCGGGACGGCCTACGGGCGCTCATCCACGTACTGCCTCCTCGACGGAGTACCACGTGTGACGAGAGAGCCCGACCATGTTCCGAACCATCTGGATGCTCAGCATCCAGGCCCATGACTTCTTCCAGCACTACATGCCGAGCAACCGCCTGCTCGCAGCTACGCGAACCCGGCCAGGGCTGAAGTGGGGCGTCCCGGCGATGCTCGTCAGCGTCCCGTACCTTGCCATCGCCAACGTGAGCACGATCCTGATCGACCGTGGGGCACACGAGTGGGTCCACCTGGTTGTGCTGTGGGGCATCTGGAACGCCTTCAAGTTCATCCTCAACGGTCCCATCAGCCTGTTCCGCCTCGTGCGAGCGATCATGCGTGAGCGGATGATGGCCCAGGCGGTGCGCCCGACGAACCGGGTACGGGTCCCCACCAACTCACGCTGCTGAACTGTCTCTCTTGTCACGTCGGCGTGGTCGTCCACCCGGCCGGATCGACACTCCCTGACGTGCGATGGTTCGACGCACGGTCTGCGCGTCCACCTCGAACCGGCGGCTCAGCTGGAGGAGTGTCCAGCCCGCTTGGTATAGCCGGGCGGCTTCCTTTGCCTGTACAGAGTCCAGACCCGCGCCGCGAACGGGGACGCCGCGACGTGCAAGATGAGCATCCGCGGTCAGGCGGTGGATATGGAACTGCTTGGCCAGCCCGCGCAGGGTCGCGCCGGCCTCGTAGGCAGCGACCAGCTCGTCGACCTCGGCGCCGGTCAGAAAAGTATTGAGCCATCTCAAGTGCGCGGACAGCCTGGCCCCGGGAGTCCACAACGCAGGGTTCCGAGGGCCGCTTCGATGTCCGGTAAACCCCTCGCGACCAGCGCGAACACACGGTTCGTGCGGCCGAGCCAAAGTTGTCAAACTCTCTACATAGCTCCACCCCACGCACAAGGCTCGAACCCTTGCCATCTTGGATGGTTTCGGTTCGGGCCTTGTTGTTGTCCTGGGCCCAGGTGAGGGCTTTGCGGTTGACCTGGGGTCGAGGAGCATCTCGAAAGGTCGGCTGTGCTCGACGCGCAGTTCGTTGCCTTCGTCGATGTAGATCTTGGTGAAGAAGGCTTGGTTGCAGAGGCGCCGGTTGGCATCGTCGCAGCGGGTGTAGATGTCGGCGCAGTTGGCGAGTAGGTTGAGCTCGTCGTCACTGGCGGATCCAACGCCCGCCGCGCCGACGGCACCCAGGCCGTGCGTCTCCTAGCCTCGGGCGCCCTCGACCTGTCGTCGCTGGTCACCCACAAGTTCCCCCTGGCCGACCTCGACGACGCTATCGCCGCCGTCCACGACTGCCAAGGCCTCAAGGTCGCCGTCGTGCCCCGACCAGGGGAGAGCGACTGGGACGAAGGACCAGCACCTTCGTCCCACCCACTCACGTCGATTCGGACTCCGCGGCCGCGACTCAATTCCCGCCGACGATCTCGCGGGAACCGACGGGCCGGTCGGTTCGAACCAGCATGGCGATCTCCTCGTGGTCCTTCCACCACGACTCGGGCGCGTCGGGGATCGTGCCCTCGATCACCTTGACGACGATGCGCTCGTCATCCTCCTCGAGGACGTAGCGGTGCGCGAACGCCGCGCCACTCCCGGTGGTGAAGTGGACGCGCAGGCACCGCTCGCCGAGCACCTCGTATCGGCTCCACGCCACCTCGTGCTCATCGACCCACGGGTTGTCATCACCCACGCGATGCCACATGGCCCCGCTCACATCGCACGGGTCGTTCCCCTGGCTCGGGGAGGCGGACGGCGCCCCTGGGGCACAACCGACCAGCCCCCCGGTCAGCACCAAACAGATGAAGATGAAGAGAACACGGGTCGACATGCCGGTTCAAAACTCCCTCACAGGTCCACAAGGTTGAAGATCTCGACCGGATTGGGGGTTGAGAACAGCTTCGTGAGAGCGCATTCCTCACTGAACCAACCACTTTCGCACCGGGAGGTAACGGCCCATGTGTACCCGAGATTTGCGTCGATGCGATCCTTCAGCCACGGCCCGCCGGACGCACCACCGTTCATCCCGCAGTCCATCTGAGAGTCAGTGGACAACCACCGCCCCGTCGCATCACCATCGCAGTAGTACGGAAGCTCGCCGTCGAAGGGAGCGTCTGCCGGGTACCCCCAGATTCGATTGCCAGCCACATCGGGGCCATGTCCCCCTACCAAGCCGTTTCCACCGACCGTGTCCACGACGGAACCGGATAGCTTGCGCTCCACTTGGATGACGGCCTGATCCCAGCTCGGATCACCATCACGAGCCCAACCAGTGAACGTGCCCCAGCGTTCTCCGAACCACAGGCCGTACGGTATGTCACCCTTGTAGTAGGCGGGGGCGAAGACGAAATTGGAGTACCACGTCGTATTGTCCCCGGCATGAACGCAGTGGCCGGCCGTGATGATCTTGCTGCCGCCACCTGCCGCGACCGTGGAGGCCGTGCAGCTGCTGGTACCGATCGTCCCGTCACGGCGCTGAACCGTGAAGAACAGTCTTCCAACGGTGCTGGGAACAGGGGCGTTCTCCTGCTCGGTCCCGTTCTCGTTCGCCCCCGGGGGCTGATCCTTCAGAGGCAGGGCAGCGGGGGCTGGAGGATGAACGATGGGGCTCGGGGCCGCATCGGGGACGTCCTTGTCCTGTTGCTCTTCTCCCGGCTGAACGACGGGCATGTCCATCGGTTCAGCGCTCTCCATTCGCTCTTTGGTCCAGAATTGTCGCGCGCTCTCACTCGCGGCCGTCGAGGCCTCCTGCGTCACGGGAACGGCTGAATCATCAGGCGGGGTTCCCTCATCGGCGTTCACAGGGGAAGCGAATCCCGCCCCAGAGCCACGGCTGAGACAAGAGCAGCCACCAACTTGGATAAACGTCGAAATACCATCGTTGATTCCTCTTTTCTTGAACTCTTCATTTCACCGGTGCTTCCAAGAGCACTCCTCGCTCTCAGAGGGGATGAATCACCTCCCGTGCGCCAAAACATCCGCGACCAGGAGATGAATACACCTTGGCTCTACTTTTTGGCCACCGTAGATACTGATGCGTGCCCTGGTCAACTCCCGGAAACAACGAGCATCGACACGTTGCTCCTTGTCACGGAGATTTTTCGGCCATGTCTCGGCGCTGACCAGGTCCGACGCGACCGCGTCATCCGGTTGGCCAAGGTGACCATCACACACAGCCACCCAGCGGCAGGCCCCAACGACCGAGCCCAGGGAACGCGCGGGGACCGCATCTCCCGGTGTCTGGTCAACGCGCCGATGCCCAGGAACCGAGACCCCGAATCCATGCCAGGAGTTCGTCCTCTCGCCGGGTCCTGTTCTGCCTCCGCCAGCGTCCCAGGGTGAGCGAGTCGATCAGACGGCCGTCCTTCAGGTACAGGACGCGGTCGGCTCTCGCCGCGCAGGCGATGTCGTGGATGGCAATGACGATCGTGGTCCCGTCCTCGTGCACCTCGGTCAGGGCGTCCATCACCTCGGCGGTCATGGGACCGGTGAGTGTGGCCGTGGGTTCGTCGGCGAATACGAGGTCCGGTTCAGCCGCCAGCGCTCGACAGATGGAGGCCCGCTGGAGCTGACCGCCCGTGGCCTCCGCCGTGCTGAGTTCCTGCAGATGGTCGATGCCGAATCGTTCCAGCAACGCCTCCACGCGAGCGACGACGGCCTGTGCCTCCTTCGGCGTTGCCTTGAGGGCAGGCAGCATGACGTTGTCGCGAATCATCAGGTGGGGCAGGAAGTAGGGGGCGTTGGAACACGGAGCCCATCCGCGTCAGGCGAACCCGGCTGAGCTCCTTGTCAGAGAGGTCCGTCAGGTCTCGTCCCTCCGGTTTCACGGGCCCAGACGTGGCCGGTCGATGACGCTCATGACGTAGAGCAGGGTGGGCTTCCCAGCACCGGATACCCCGATGCTGACGAGGAACTCTCCCTCGGCCACAGTCACGTCGATGCCGTGGAGGATCCGCGTGGGCGGGATCGTCGTGGGATCAGTCTTGGTCAGGTCCGTGCGCTCAAGCATGGCCGCCCCCGCTCGTGAGCCATCCGCTCACGTCCCCGCGGCCAAGACGGGTCGAGACGAGCACGGAGGTGAGGTATCCCGTTTGCGACGAGGTTTCCCCAGCTAGGCGACGACGAGGAGCGGATCGAGCGTGAGGTGCGTGTCGTCCACCCAACGAACAAGATTCGAACCCCGGGGCTATCCCTAGCTCCGTCGGCTGGTTCTGCCACTGCTCGACGGCTTCGCCTCCTCGGTTGATCCGCGTGTTACCACGCAGGGGCTGCCGCGCGTATCCCCTCAGTGCCGATGCCCCGGTCGGCTACTGCTCTAGCAGGTGAAGGATCTCGTCGGCCACCAGCTTCGGCTCTGTCAGGTGCACCATATGGCCCGAGCGGTTCGCGGGGACGAGCCGCGCACACGAGTGGGCGGCCACCGATTCCCTGTGGGCCTGGGTGAACTTGGCGCGTGACCTGCGCTTTGGCAGCTGGCCGCTGACGATCACGGTCGGGATGGCATCGATGTTCGGCGGATCTGCGGCCAAGCGCCGTATCTCGTTGCTCACCTCTTTGAGCTCGGCGCGAATCGCGGCTGCGGCGGTCGGTGTGGAAGTGGCGCGCACGACCTCCTCGCGAAGGGCCGGCGGGATCGCCCGCTGGGTGCGCCTGGCCAGAGGTGCTGCGAGCCCGATGCGGGCCAGGGCGACGAGCAACGTCCCGCCGAGCGTGTCAACGAGACGGCTCATCCGGGACGTGTAGTGGGGCAGGGCGTGTTCGTCGCTGGGGTCCACCAGAACCAGGCCCACGGGTGCAGTTCCTGCTGCGGTCAAGGCCGCCGCCGCGTACCGCACGATGGGTCCTCCCCAGCTGTGCCCGACCAACACCAGCCGACGGTGTGAGGTCGCAGCGACTACGGCTCGCAGGTCGTCGGCGAGCCGAGGAAACGTCCTACGCCGGGGATCGGGGTCGCTCGTCCCGTAACCGGCGCGATCGTAGGCGACGACCCGTGCCCGACCCGCGATCAACTCCATCACGGGTACCCAAGTCAAGCCGGCCCCGCCCAGCCCGGCTTCTAGGACGACGAGATCGTCGCCGTCCCCGGTGGCGAAGGTGCGCAGCCGACGCCCATTATCGGTCGTGATGGACCGCTGCTCGAAGACGATGCCGTCGCCCAAGTGCACAATCATGCCAACGACTCTAGGCTAGGCCGCAGAGTCCGTCCGGCCTCGGCTCTGTCCGGTAAAGGGTGTGTGCCGACGGTTTTCATTAATGGGCGGTTTTCGAACCCTCCGGCGAAGGTGATCGGATACGCGGGCTTCCACCTCATCATCCAGCGCGCCCGGCTTCTGCTGGCGGGATCAAGCAAACACGTCACCAAGTACAAGCACCTCAACGCCGCCTGCTCGTTCGGGAAGTGCCTCCCGCCCAGACAGCCCGCCGGGAACAAGCATTGATCGACTCGGTTCGGGTTCGTCGTACAGATCGCCCACCCGATCACAGGCATCGTGCTCCAGGAACGGTACAAAATACCGCCAAGGCGTTGAGTCACAGCTGCACGATCGCCGGGATACCGCCCACCCCACGAGGCTACGAACTCCTCGAACCGGCCCTTCACCGCCTGTTCGAACGGGGTGGTGTAGGCCAGTTTGAAGGACTTCACGATCGCCCCGCTTGGCACGAGTTCATGACGCAGGACGTCGAGGCTGCGAAGCCCTTCTACGAGGATGTCCTCGACTTCAGCCTGGTCCCACCGCCCAGCTGATACTGTCCTGTAAGCGACCTCGTCCGGGCCACGGTCACGCCGTTCCTCGACGGCATTGGGGCCGGACGGGCAGTGTCCGCGCACACCGCCAAGGAGGTATCCACATGCATGTCGACCTGCTCGTGATCGGATGGGGGAAGGCGGGCAAGACCCTGGCCGGGCGGGCCGCTGCGCAGGGCCGCAGCGTCGCCCTCATCGAACGCTCCCCGAAGATGTACGG
>CAMCJC010000153.1 GCA_945875065.1 uncultured Propionibacteriaceae bacterium
AACGAGTACTCGCCCTTCAAGGCGACGTTGATGCCGCACGCGAAGTCCAAGGTCTCGCGGCCGCGCTGAATCTCACCGAGAGCGTCGGAGTAGTCCTTGCCGTGCTCCTCGACGATCGCCTTCGCCAGCTCGTCTTGATGCGCCAACACCAGCTCGCGCATCTTAAACATGATGGCGGTGCGCTTGGCCAGCGAGTACTTGGCCCACTCCTTCTGGGCCTTGATAGACGACGCTACGGCGTAGTCGAGGTCGGCCTTGCTAGCCGACAGCAACTCGGCGGTCACCTTGCCGGTCGCCGGATTCTCAACGGGGATCTTGTGATCCGGCTGTCCTTCGTATACAGCGCCGTCGATCCAGTGGGCGATGGTGGTCATGTGTACCTCTCCCTGGGGGTTGTCGTGTTGTTCCAACGGTAGAGGGCCCCGGCTCGGCGGCATCGCCGAGACGGAACTCCCGTCCGCCGGCCTGGCGACCGAAGCCACCAGGAGGTTTGTTCATACAATAGCACCGACCAGCGGGCGGGCCGCCTCGATTGCCATCGAGGGCTCCCTTCGACGTCGGATCCAAGCCGCCAGACATGTCTTAGAAGGTTGATAGCGAGGACGCACCACGCCGACCACCTGCCGTTTGTCTGCACATGATTGGATCAACAAGGCCATTGATGCGTGATGCGTGATGCCGCTACCTTTAAGGTATGAGAACAACAGTGAACCTGGATCAGAGGGTCACACTGGCTGCCCGTGCGATGGCCCGCGCTCAAGGCATCACATTGGGCGAAGCCATTTCGGAATTAGCTTTGGCCGGCTTGGAGGCTAGGTCTGCACCAGACCCGGTGGCTGACCTAGTGTTCCTCCCCACGGGCAATGGACCGGTGATCACAACCGAGATGGTCGTTGATGCCCTCACCGAAGACTGAGATCCATCTCCCAGATGTGAACGTGCTGTTCGCAGTTCTCGCCCAAAACCACGCTGCCCACGCCCTAGCCCTGGCTTGGTTCAGGGAGACATCCGCTTTCGTAACCACCCCGATGACGGAGCTGGGAGTGCTGCGCCTCTCGACGAACCCGGCCTTCGTCATTGCCCGGCCGACATGGGAGGATGCACAGGCGGCGCTCGGTAGCATCCGGCGGGATTCGCGGGCCTGTTTCCTAGATGACAACTCCACGCTGGCAGAGCCGTTCATCGATCTGCGTGGCCTCTCGGGGTATCGTCAAGTACCTGACTTCCACTTAGCGAACCTGGCTGCAAAGCATGGCATGACCCTAGTAACACTGGACAGGCGGCTCTATGCCGCCCTTCAACCGACAGACCGATCTCGCGTCCGTCTACTTGGCTGACCATCTCAGGCTAGGCTCGCTGGTGACAACCGCCGTCGCCGACCTCGAATCAAGGAGTTTTCATGAATACCCTCGTGCTGGTGTTTCACCCGAGCATGGTGAACTCGCAAGTGAACCGTGCGCTGGCTGAGAAGGCCGAGTCGTTGGGCGGCGATGTCGTCGTGCGCCGCCTCTACGACCTCTACCCCGACTTCCGCATCGACGTCACGGCCGAGCAGCAGGCCGCCGAGACCGCCGACCGCATCGTGTTGCAATTCCCCGTCTACTGGTTCTCCTGCCCGCCGCTGCTGAAGAAGTGGGAGGACGACGTCTTGACCTACGGTTGGGCTTACGGCTCCACCGGCAAGGCTTTGGAGGGCAAGGAACTGCTGGTGGCGGCGTCATTGGGTGCGGATGCGTACGGCCGCGAGCAGGAGTACACGTACACCGTCACCGAGCTCCTCCGCCCCTTCCAGGCGATGGCGAACTACTGTTCGATGACCTACCTGGAGCCGTTCGCCACCGTCGGCGCCATGTCGATCTCCGACGAGGCGCTGGCCCAACGCGTCGAGGAATACGGCAAGGTGCTCACCAGCGAGAAATTGCCGCTCCTGGATCGCCTCGGCTGATCCCCTCAGGCCTCTGGAAGTTCGCGCTTCCAGGCGTCGATCGTCGTCTTCGCAGCCGGGATGTCGACGTCGGCGTAGCGGCGGTAAGTGTCGAGGGCGAGGAAGTCGCGGCCGACGGACAGGGCGTGCATGACCTCAGTCCGCTGCGCTGGTGTTACAAGCATCGGTTTTTTATGCTTGCGCGCTCGCTTATCCCGCACGGAGGAGACAAGCAGCCAAACCGCGATCCCAAAGAATGTCATGACGATCATACCGAGGAATACCGGAACAACGAGGACCATGTAATCACCCGTGGAGCCGCCCTCCGAGTGCATAGCCAGCCCCATCTGGAAGAACATGATGACGCCGAAGAGCATTATTGTGCACACAATAATCGTCGCTATGGCCACTACGATGTTGGATCCTTTGCCGCGACCTTCGTTGGCCTCGACGTAGGGGCCTTCCGGAGGCACCGTCCACAGTTCAGCCGGAACCATCGGTCTTAGCTGTCCAGGAGCGGCCCACGGGACGCCGCCGGGGAGATCGGCAAAAAGGGGTTCGAGGTCGTCGCGGGTTCGGGACCCCAGCGCCGCCCGGATTCGCTGATTCATTTCGGGTTCGGTGAGCATACCGACGACGTAACAGTCGACGAGGCGTGCGGCGGCGCGATCGCGAGCTAGGTCGTCGAGCCTGAGTTGTCCGGTCATGACAGCTCGTTCCTCCAGGACTCGATGGCGGTGGTGGCGGTGCGCAGGTCGGCGCCGCTGTAGCGCCGGTAAAGGTCGACGGCATCGTATGAGCGACCCGATTTCAGCAGCGCCAGCACCTCGTCACGTTGGGCCGCGTTGAGCGGCCCGTAATCGGGTTTGCGGCGCAGTCTGAATCCCCCCTTTCTAACCTTGAGCATGGCGATGAAGACGAAGCAACCAATCATGGAACCGAGTAAGTTAACCCCCATCCCTCGACTGGCTCCCATTTTGGAAGAGACAAACCAAATCCACGCAACCGCCGCGACACCTGCGAGCTTGATTACGATTCCCCCCCACCTGCCAGCTTGTTTGGTTTTGGCGATATCGGGCGCCTGGCTCCCTCCAGGGGTTGGAGTAGCGGACAACGGTGCCGAGGCGGGCAGGTCCTCCATGAGCGGCTGCAGGTCGCCGCGCGTACGCGCGGCCCAGGCGAGCTGGATTCGTCGCTGAGCCTCCGTCGGGGGCAGCGCACCGGAAGCCTGCAACTGCTGCAGGCGCGCAGCGGCCTGGGTCCGCTCATTGTTTCCCACACGCAAATGCTCGTCGATCATGCGGCAAGAATATCTCGGCTCACGATTCGTGTCAGGCGGCGGAGCTCCCGCGCTCCGGAAGCCGACGGCGGACTATGGGGTGGTGGCGCAGCCCGCACCGCATCACGTCGGCCACGCGAGCTACCATCCGCCCCACCCTAGACCGAAACGTCGACATTCCTGAGAATGCGTCACTCGGTCAGGCTCCCGGCAGCTGGCGCTGGTAGCTGTCGACGGCGGTTTTGGCAGTCAGGAGGTCGGCACCGGTGAACTCGCGGTACAGCTTGATCGCCTGGATCTTGTGGCCAGCCATGAGCTCGCGCTCGACTCGAAGACGCTGCTCGGCGGTAATCGGTCGCGGCTGGGTGGCCGCTGGGACGCTCTTGCTGCGAAGGTGGTTGGCGACGGCGAAGATCCCCCAGATGAGCAGCGCAATCATGAGCGGCCAGATGACGCGGCCTGCGGGAAGCATGACGAACAGAAGTAGCGCTGGGATCATCCAGTTGGCGGAGGAATACGTCGACTGGGGGGTTGTGGCCGGCAGCGGCGCGGCCTCAGCTAGCTGGGTGGGGGCCGGATCTTCGACTGGGAGGTCGCCGGGCAGATCCTCGAATAGGACGGCGAGGTCGGCGCGAGTCTTGGCGGTGAGAGCGGCCTGGATGCGCTCTTCGACTTCCTCGACCGTCAGCCGACCTTCCACGTGGCACTCCTGGAGCCGGGCAACGGCGGCATCGCGCTCCCGGTCCCCGACCCTGATGTTTTTGCCAGCCACGACCCCAGGGTACCGAGCCCACCACGACGGCACACTCTTCCAGTCAACCCGCGAGAATCACGGGACGACGCGTCACGCGCGGTCCGTGACGGTGCCGTCTGCCGCCGATTGTGACGCACTGCACGGATTGTCGACATTTCCGGAGGTGATGGCAACGCCAGGTTCTGCACGGCCCGTCTTCAGAGCGGTCGCCAGCTCCTGGGCAGTCTCACGGTCCGCCTCACCGGTCAACCGCCACTCTTCGGTCTTCTTCTCGTGGGTAAACCGGACGACTGGGTTTCCCGCCACATCCGGCACACGAACCCTCCATGCCGCAGTGCGATCGATCCGTTTGGGTGCTTCATCGGCCCGTCCTACCTTGCCCCGCTCGACGATGAGAGCGCCCTGATCCGTCACCGCGACCAGCAAGTCACGCGGGAGCCGCAAAAAAGCGGCCACCTTCACAGCAATCTTGCCCCAACTCCCGAACAGGCTCGCTTTCTCCTCTTTCGGCGAGGGTTTGGCAGCGGGGGCTTCTCTCATCGCAGCGAGCGAGACGACCTCTTCATCGACCTCCATATGCCACCGCACCCACCCAAGGAACTCGCGCGCCTCGCCATCGGACACACCGACGATCGTGGGAACGTCCGGCTCGGCGGGCACCGCGCCGACGCGTTCGGCCAATGGCAGGACCGCATTCAGGAGCCGCTCCGCCCCCTCGCGTGCTTCTCGCTTAGCGTCGGGCACGAGCGGCCAGCCGCCTTGCGACTCCCCCACGATGAGCCCGAGCCGCCGCGTCAATTGCCCTAGGAGCGACCGAGCACTCGCGAGTCGCTCCTCCAGACGCGCCGATGCCTCGGTCAGGAGGCGTTCAGCCAGCTGCGCTTCCTGTGAGTCGTCCTGTCCACGCCGGCGCGCACGAGCGGCACGCAGGCTGTCATACGTTGCACGTGCCCAGGTAACCTTCAGGACAGCATGGGTGTTGAAAGCGATGTCCTCCATGTTCTGCTGCAGGTACTCCGCGAGCTTCGCGCCGGAGCGCTGTTCGATCTGGCGGGTGTGGTTGTCGACCTCACCTTGAACCAGCTTTTCCTGCTGCGTCAGCTTGCTCCCCAGGTGGGACATCTGGTCCCAGAGAGTGTCCGGCACGCCCTGGATCTCACGAGCCTCGGACAACCTCTCGGAGACTTCCTCCACGACGGCGTTGAGTTCCGCCCACTGCGCCCGGCGGAACGAGCCGAGCACCTGAGTCGTCAGTTCTATGTTGGTCCGAGCCAGTTTGCTGATCTCGGCCAGCGTCGCTTGCAGCGCCATCGCTCCTAAAGCGGGGCCTATTGCACCCACGACCTGGCCTGCGTTAAGGGTCACCTTAGTGAACCGCGCCTGCCTGACTATCTCCCCGGTCAGGAAAACGCCCCCGAGGCTAGCTCCGTCCTTGGCGGCCAGGCGGGCACCGCTATCGAGCAGCGCTTTCGTCGCGGAATCTATTTGGTAAAGGCCTTGGAACTTCGTCAGGTTCCCCACGGCTCCGGCAACCTCTCCGACGGCCGCGAGCGTTCGAAAAACTGCGTCGCGCTCGGGGAGCCAACCGATGTCCGACAGCAGGTCGCCGTTATCACCTTCGCTGAACAACGCTGCATAGCCGTCGCCCAGATCAACGAGCACCGAACCGGTGTCCGCTACAGCTACCGTCTCGCTTTCGCCCGGCACGACGACTTCGTCCGTGCCCGTTCCTCGTCAGCCATGGCGTCATCCTATCGGCCGACTACCGCGGGGTGCCACCAGCCACAGGACTGGCGCTTCTCTGCTCTACCGCCGCGCCGGAATCACCACAGTCCCGGTAGCCGGGACCCCGAAGTAGGTCGCGGTAGAGCTTGGGATCGTGAGGCGCGGTTCGGCGTCGTAAACGTCACGATGTGCGGCGAACAGCCGCGGGCTGACGGACCATGACTTGGCGAAGCGGGTCGGCTCTCACCGGGGGTGAGGTCGTCGCTTACAAGATCGACGACCTTGGCACGTCGAGCCTCTCCGCCGCCTGTAACGGTGTCAGCTTCCAGGGCTCAGCGGTCAAGGTCACGGTTTCACCATCGGCTGCCACCCGCCTCACGTACGCTGTCCCCGCCTCCAGCCGACGACCGTTCCCTGCACCCTTCGGGCGTCGGACCTAGTCAGGCGTGATCGTCAAGTGTTCCAGTGACCTGTCTCTAACGTTACCCACTCCACAGACTTGAGCCTTCCTAGCTGTTCAACCTCTCAGGTCCCTCCGCCCAGAGAGTCCAGAGCCGTTTCAGGCCATCGGGATTCGAAGGATCGGGGTCGAGCTCTAAACCCTCTGGAAAACCGCCCGACCGAGTACCGGCGCGTAGAGATGGCCGATTCATGGAGATCCAACCTCTTGACTTTGACGCTGCGTCAGCATCTTGAATAGCGCACATGCTAGCCAAACGAGAGTCTTAGATCATGCGTCAGCAACGGTGGGCCGCCCCCTTCATTCGGTCCGGTCGTTCTGTGAGTCGTCGGTTTCGATTT
>CAMCJC010000154.1 GCA_945875065.1 uncultured Propionibacteriaceae bacterium
AGGCCGTAACACCGGTGGATCACGACGGCTCTGGCCTGTGATGTTCCTCAGAGCCAGCGAACTCGAACGCGGCACCCGCCACCCGACGCCTCTCTGAAACAGGAGGACCCACCCCGGCTACACCCTCGTTTATGAAGAGCCGCTATTGCGCCTGCACCAGCCCGGCCTTCACGAAATGTTTACGAATCATACGCGCCGCAATCAGCGCACCGGCAGCGCTTAATATCGCAGTGAGCGCCGTGGCGCCGAAGAACACCGGCCAACTGATGTAGCTGAGGAAATCCCGGATGGCTTCATCACTGAGATGCATCATCTCCCGGCGTGCGTTTAGGTACTCGCTGGCCGAGAGGAACAACGGGAAAGTGAAACCGGCGAACTGGATGGCGCTACCGACCACATAGGCGATGATGATATCCGCACGACTTCCGTAGCGACGGCGATTCGCGATGACATCGGCGATCAACCAACCGGCGATACAGGCGGCCACCCCGGGCACATTACCGGTCATCAGCCCCGGCAGACTGACAGCAGTGCCCACCAGGAGGAATGCGCCGAATTTACGTACCTTGATCGCGGCGAGCAGAAAAACTACGGCGACGAAAAAAGCAGCGACAGCGGTGTAGAAGAACGCACCTATGATGCTCATCGCGCAGATGAATCCAATAACGACACTGATGGCCAAGGCGATGGCGGCCAGGGTTCCGATGGTGACGAGGTCACGCACCGTGAGGGTGCGGCGTGGTTGGGCGGATACGGTCATCGCGTTCCTTTCAGAGTGAGGTTAGAGAAGCGGGTACACCGCTATGGTTGCGACGGTGATGACGACTGCAACGACGAGAGCGATATCGGCGGGGCGGAAAGTGAGCTTATGCAGAATGGTTCGTGGACCGGCGACATCTAGTCCTCGGGCAAGGCCAGCGGAAGCCAGTTCGTCGCAGGTGCGCAGGGCACGCATCAGCATCGGGATGATGAGATGCTCGGCTGTGCGGAGCGGATGGGTCAGGGTGCTGCGCGGCGTTGGCGCGAGCCCGCGAATGCGAAGGCAGTCGATGAGTGCGCGCCAGTCCTGGTGAATCGTCGGCATCAACCGGAGCGCGACGGCGAGGGGAACGGTTATCACGGTCGGCGCCTTCAGCGTTTCAAGTGTCGAGACGGCGAGCGCGATACTGACTCGTGTGGTCAGAAACATGCCCATCATCGACATCACGACAAGCTTTTGGATCAGGTAGCCAAGCATGGCGAAAGAGAGCATGACGGTGCGGTTCTGGATCACCGGGATCCCTGCTGCGGAGAGGATCACCGCGATCGCGAGAGCGGAGGCAGCGATAGCTACGCGCCAGCGGCCCACGATGATCAGGAGCGCGGCAGACAAGGCGACCAGCGCCCCATTCGCAGCCGGTGAAGTCAGCGCGAAAGATGCCACAGTCACGAGCATGGCGAGCAGCAGGCGGATTCTGGGGTCGATCCTGACCTGAACGGGGAATAGATCGCTGATGGGTGCCATCGGATGAGGACAGGCGGTCATGATGTTTCGGTTTCTGCCGCTGCGGACTGGAGGGATGCCCGTTTCATGGGGGCATCTGCAATGACTCGACCGTGGTCGATGGTCACGAGACGGGTGCAGCAAGCCGCTAGGAGTTCGTTGTCATGGGAGATGACAAGGACGATTTTTCCGTCTTCAGCGAGTTGTGTGATTAGGCCAGCGACAGTGGCCATCGCCCGGTAGTCGAGCCCGCTGGAGGGTTCATCGAAGATGAAGACGCTGGCGTCGGCAGCCAGGGCTGCGGCGATGGTGAGGCGCTGCTGTTGGCCTCGTGACAGCGCGGCTGGGTGAGCGTCGCGATAGGTCCACAGCCCGAGTCGGGTGAGGATATCCCTGTCGGAGGCCTCCGCTTCAAGGGAGGTTTTGCGCCGCCCGAGCCTGAGTTCGCCGATGACGGTGTCTGAGAACAATTGATAGCCAGAATCCTGCACCACCAGATACACGCGGCCTAGCCGATCGCGGGCAGGCGTTGCGATTCCGTTCAGCAGAACCCGTCCCGCCTGCTCTTTCTCCAGGCCGGCGCACACCCGCGCGAGGGTTGTCTTGCCTGCGCCGTTGGCGCCGGTGATCCCAACGATCTCTCCGGAAGTCACCTGGAGGGTGATGTCCTCCAGCCCTGGTGAATTGGGTTTGCCTGAAGCGGTATCGGCCTTCGGGGGACGCGCGGTCGGGTGATGAAAACCGATGCCCTCGCAGGTGAAGGTGCAGGCGCCTGTTGGCGTGGCAGGTTTCCCGGTGGATGATTCCATGCCAAGGGGCAGTGGAATCGGATAGGTGCAGCCGCGTAATCCCAGCCCGGTGAGCTGTTCTTTGCTGAGCGCCAGGAACTCGCCGGCGCTGTAGATGGTTTGGATGCGGCCTTCGTTCAGGTAGGCGACTCGGTCGATAAGCCCCGTGAGATAGTACAAGCGATGCTCCAATACGATGATGGTCGCACCCGATCGCTTCAGTTCCGCCAGCATCTTGGTTAGTTCTGCTGTCGCGGCCGGGTCAAGGTTCGCCGATGGTTCGTCAAGGAGGAATATCCTGGGGCCGAGCGCATAGCAGGCGGCGAGGGCAACTTTTTGTTTCTCTCCGCTGGACAGCTCCAGTAGGTCTCGCCCCGCGAGTTCGGGCATGCCGACGGCGGCGAACGAGTTCGTGACCCGTTCGGCGATCTGCGTGCGATCCATGCCGTGGTTGCGGCACCCGAAGGCGACTTCCTCGGACGTGTTCAGGGTGAAGAACTGGGTGCGCGGGTCCTGAAAGACGGTACCGACCCGCAGCCCGAGGTCGCCGATGGTCGAGGTGCGGGTGTCGACTCCCCCTACGCGCACTCGGCCCTCAAGGCTGCCTTCTCGTAGATGCGGGATCAGTCCGTTGATCATGCTGCCCAGGGTCGATTTGCCGCAGCCGCTCGGCCCTGCGACGAGGATGAACTCTCCTGGCGCGATGGAGAGGTTCACCTCGTTCAGCGCCAGGCGGTCTGACTGCGAATACCGGAATGACGCTTTTTCGATATCGACCGATCCCGCACTCATCTGCATCACCCATCCTCGCGCGCCATCCAACTGACTGACCGACAGTCATTATACGCGAGTTAGCCGGACCTCGGTAGTGCCGATTTCCACCGTTGGGGCATCGGCTCGGCGGGAGGGTGTGGGG
Source organism: uncultured Propionibacteriaceae bacterium (assembly GCA_945875065.1). Classification (GTDB taxonomy): domain Bacteria; phylum Actinomycetota; class Actinomycetes; order Propionibacteriales; family Propionibacteriaceae; genus Arachnia. Next base: position 3,188 of record CAMCJC010000154.1, read on the forward strand.
TCAGCCGGCGCGGGTGATCATGCGGCACCAGTGTCGCAGTTCCATGAGGACGCGGTCGGTCACCGCCGGATCGTTGGCGTGGTGGAGGTAGTCGGCGGCATGGTGCACGGCACCGAAGAGCAGCACGGCGGTGGCGAGCGGGTCGGTGACGGCGAATGCGCCGGCCCGGGTGCCATCGGCCAAGATGGCGGCGAGCGCATCGACCTGACCATAGGGCGGCTTGCTGCGCTCCCTATCGGCATGGGTGGGCCTCTGGGGCCCGACGTGGTGGAAGAGGGCGTTGTGCAGGCCCGGATCCGCTAGATAATCCTGCACCCCGGCGACAAGCCAGGTCTCCACCCGACCAGCCCAGTCGCCAGCGGCGAGTCTGTTGACCGCGGCCTCCTGTCGCTCCATGAGCTGGGAGACATACCGCTCGCGCAGCGAGGCGATCACGTCGTCCTTCGTGGCGAAGTAGAGGTAGAAGGTCCCCTTAGACACCCCCGCGGCCGTTGTGATGTCTTCAACGGTGATCTGGGCGATGTCCCGCTCAAGGATCAGCCGTTCCGCCGCGTCGAGCAGGTCCGCCAGGCGTTCCACCTTTGATTTGGTTCGTGCCATTCGACCCTCCAATCGATCCGCCCTCTGGGCCGCACGACCACGATTGTCTCATGCGCGGTATAGTGACTGGTGGTCAGTCATCCATTGAGGAAGGACCTCCCGATGAACAGAACAAGGGGTGCCCGGCGTCCGCGTCCAGCAAGGGCTTGGATCGGGGCGGCATCCCGGGCCATCAGGGTCGCGGCCTTCGTTCAGGCGAGTGTGGTGGTGGCGACGGTGTTGCAATTGACCCTTGCAGCAGCGGCGCTTGCGCGCATCGTCGACGGTGCCACCGGACCAGCGTTCGAGCTGTTGGCCGGACTGGTGGTGCTCACATTGTTTCGCGCAGGGGCCAGGTGGTGGGCGGAAGTGCTGACCACCCACGCCGAGACGCAGGCTCGCCGTATCCTGCGGCAGCGCCTGTACCGGGCAATCCTGACCGTCGGCCCTTTCGGAAATCGGATCGAGACCGATTCGGCCCGACGCAGCGTGCTCACTGAAGGCGCTCAAGCGGTGGCGTTCTATTTCGCTCGATACCTCTCCGCAGGCACCACGGCAATTGTCGCAGTGACAGCGGTGACGCTCGTGCTCATGGCCTCCGATCCGCTTGTCGGCACCGTAGCCGTGCTGGGCACGATCGCCAGCCAGGTGATCCCGCTGCTCTGGTTGGGCCTGGTTGGTGGCCCCTCCTACGAGACACTGGATACGCTTGCGCACAGCAACCGGGTCTTCGTCGACAATGTTCAAGGCCTGCCCACCGCGAAGGCATTCAATGCCGTAGCGGCGCGCAGACGCATCCTCGCCGACGAAGCCGAAAAATTGCGTCGCGAGAGCATGGCGGTGCTGCGGCTCGGTCTGTCATGGATCGGGCTTGCTGGCCTGCTCACCTTCGCAACATTGGCTGGCGCCACCTTCACAGGAATCGTCCGCTGGCAGAGCGGCGATGCTACCGTGCTCACCCCGATTCTTGCTCTGCTGACCCTCCCCGTCGCATTTGCCGCCTTGACTCGGTTCGGCGGTAACCGGCATGCCGCGATGGACGCGCAGCAGGCAGTGGCTCCCATCGAGTCAATCCTCGACGCCGCAGCGCATGCAGCCACCGCAGAGGCTGGCGGCGCCACGCCCCCACCGGTCGGCGATTTGGTTGTCGAGAACGTGACCTTTGCCTATCCCGGTCGCGACGAAGCGGCGCTGACTGATCTTTCACTCACCCTTAAACCAGGGTCAACCACCGCGATCGTCGGTGCGTCGGGGGCGGGTAAGTCAACCATCGCCGATTTGCTGCTGCGCTTCGTGCACCCCCAGGCTGGCCGCATCACTATCGACGGGACGGACATCGCCACGCTGCCAGCCGATGTGCTATACCGCAGCATCACCCTGGTATCGCAGGACACCTATCTCTTCCACGGCACCATCCGGGACAATCTGATCATCGCCCGTCCCGGCGCCGACGAAGCAGAACTCAAGGAAGCGCTCTCCTCAGCCGGGCTCGCCAGTTTCGTGCAGGCGCTACCACAGGGGCTGGACACGCCGGTGGGTGAACGCGGCGAACGGCTCTCCGGCGGCCAGCGCCAACGTCTCGCGATTGCCCGCGCCCTGCTCACCGGAGCGCACATCTTGGTATTCGACGAAGCCACCGCGCGCCTTGACGGGCACACCGAACAGAAGGTGCTCGAGACGGTCGCGGCGCTTCCCAGCGACCGCACCGTCTTGGTGATCGCCCATCGTCTCACCGCTATCCGCGGTGCCGACCGGATCATCGTGCTTGATGCCGGACGCATCATCCAATCGGGAACCCACGACGAACTCGCCGCAGATGCAGCTGGCCGCTACACCAGCTTGATGCGGACTCAGGCGAGCACATGACGAAAGAAGGCCCCCACATGACCGCTGGCGCCGCTGCTAGGGCAACAAGCCGTCCACTTCGGGAACTCACCCGAATACTCTTGGAGCATCCGCTGCGTTTCGCATGGATCAGCATCGCTGGGATCGTTCGTCATGGCCTAGACCTCGCGGTCCCCATCCTGCTCGTCCTACTCATCGGCCGCGTCCTTGACGGCGGCCAACGGGACACCTCACTCCTGGCATTGCTTGGAGCGGCTGTGCTCGGCGCGGCAGCCGCCGCCTGGTGGCAACTATATATTGGACACGACTGGGCCTACCGACTCCTCAAGCAGCTCAGGCTTCATGTCTACGACGGCATCGCCCGTCTCGCCCCTGCCCGCCACGGTGGTAAACGCACAGGAGAACTCGCCACCACATCCCGAGACGATATCAACACCACTGAGCTGTTCTTCGTTCACATCGTCGCTGATGCTATCGGTGCTGCCCTGACCGCCCTTGCCGCGACCACCGTGCTCGTCGTCGTCAACCCGCCATTGGCCGGCACCGGGTTAATCGCGGCGATCCTCACCGGCCTGGTCCCATTCCTGCTGTCTGGCCGCAGTGAGCCACGCGCCGCCGAACTGCGCTCCCAGATCGGGGACAGCAACGCCGCGCTCGTTGACAGTCTTCAAGGACTGCGGGAGCTCACTCTCTATCGGGCCCAGAACGCGCAATTGCGCATCCTCGGCGAGCGTGATGAACGGATCGCCAAGCTGCAGCTTGCACACTCGCGCCACACCGGCCTGTGCGCCGCACTGGTTGAACTCGCCACGGGCGGGGCCGTCGTGATCGTCATCGTCATACTCTCGGGCGCGGCGGCCG
>CAMCJC010000155.1 GCA_945875065.1 uncultured Propionibacteriaceae bacterium
CTGCGCGTCCACGCGTGAGACCAGCAGCGACACCTCGGCCGCCAGGTTCTCGTAGCGGCGTGTGTAGAACGCCAAGGCCTCTTCGGGGGTGGAGTCGGGAATCTGTCCGACGCTTCGCTCGGTGTCACCGACGCGGACGAAGACGGTGCCGTCGGGATCGACGCGACCGAAGTCTGCGGGCGCTTGCTGTTGGCTCATGTGCTCAATCTAGCGGGCCGGGCAGCACCGGGGCTATAGCATCCGACACTACACTGCGGGGCGTGCGTATTGAGACGATCGTCGTATCTCCCTGGCAGGCCAACTGCCACCTGATCGCGGCGGGCACGGGTAACGAAGGCAGCGAGTGCGTCGTCGTCGATCCCGGGGTGCTCGGTTCCGAGGTCATCGTCGCCGCTCTGGCCGAGCGGGGCTGGTCGGCCAGAGCCATCCTCGCGACCCACGGGCACCTTGACCATGTCGGGTCCGCCGCGGTCCTGGCCGAGGTGTGGGACGTGCCCGTCTACTGTCATGCCGCTGACCAGGAGATGCTGGCCCGCCCGTCAGCGGGGCTGGGGCCCCGCCTGATCCCGCTCATCGAGCAACTGCTCGGCAGCGACAGCCTCGACCTGCCCTCCGATCTGCGCGACTACCCCCAGACTATCGACGTGGCCGATCTGAGCATCCGCACGCACCACACCCCAGGCCACACCCCTGGCAGCGTCGTGCTCGAGGTAGCGGACGGGACAAGAACGGCATACCTCACCGGCGACGTCATCTTCAAGGGCTCCGTGGGGCGCACCGACCTGCCCGGCGGCGACGCCGAAGCGATGCGATCCAGCCTCGCGTGGGTCGCGGGCCTCGACAACATGGCGACGCTCGTGCCCGGGCATGGCCCCAGCACGGTCGTCTCCCTTGAGCTGCACAGCAACCCTTACCTGCAACCTGACTTCTTGAAGGACTGATCGTGGCCCGACCCAAGCCAATTTCCGGATTCCCCGAGTTCCTACCCGCCGGGCGCCTCGTGGAGACCCGCGTCCTCGACGTCATCACCGCTACCTTCGAGTTGCACGGGTTCACACCGATCGAGACGCGCGCGGTCGAGCCGCTAACCCAGCTTGCCCGTAAAGGTGAAATCGACAAAGAGATCTACGTCGTTCGCCGTCTCCACGCCCCCTCAAGCGAGGCCGACGAACTCGGCCTCCACTTCGACCTGACCGTCCCGTTCGCCCGCTACGTGCTGGAGAATGCCGGCCACCTGGCCTTCCCATTCCGTCGCTACCAGGTGCAGAAGGTCTGGCGTGGCGAACGCCCCCAGGAGGGGCGCTACCGTGAGTTCACCCAGGCCGACATCGACATTGTCGGCCAGGACGTCCTCGCTGCCCATCACGACGTCGAGATCCCGCTCGTCGCGCTCGACGTCTTCGGCAAGCTTCACCGCGATCTCGGCCTACCGCCCGTCAACGTCCGCGTAAACAACCGCAAGCTCTCGGAGGGCTTCTACCGTGGCCTCGGCATCGAGGAACCCGCCGTTGTCCTTCAATGCGTCGACAAGTACGAGAAAATCGGTCCCGAGGCCGTCACCGAGCTGTTGACCAAGGCCGGGCTGACCGCCGCTCAGGCCGCCAAGTGCGTCGCGCTGGCCGGGATTTCGTCCGAGGACGAGTCATTCGTCGAACAGGTCCGAGCCCTAGGGGTCGAGCACGAACTCCTAGACGCTGGGCTGGAGGAGCTAGCCGCACTGGTGCGCGTCGCACGAGCCAGCGAACCGGGGCGGGTCGCGGCCGATCTTAAAATCGCCCGCGGCCTCGACTACTACACCGGGACCGTTTACGAGACCCTACTCGCCGGTTCCGAAAAGCTCGGATCGGTAGCCTCCGGCGGCCGCTACGATTCGCTCGCCAGCGACGGCAAGTCCACCTTCCCCGGCGTTGGGTATTCGTTCGGCATCACCCGCATTCTCGCCCCGCTGATCGGCAGGGGTGTCCTGACCGCTTCCCGCGCGGTACCGTCGGCGGTTCTGGTTGCCGTCGACAACGAGGAGACTCGCGAGGAGGCCATCGCCATCGCCCGCCGGCTGCGGGCCCGGGGGATCGCCTGCGAGGTCGCTCCAAGAGCCGACAAATACGGCCGTCAGATCCGCTATGCCGAGCGTCGCGGCATCCCGTTCGTGTGGTTCGGGGCCGCCTCCGTCAAGGACATCCGTACCGGCGAACAAGTGGACGCCGACGCCGATGCCTGGATGCCGCCTGAAAACGACCGGCACCCGCGCGTCGTCACCGCTTGACGGGTCGCGACGGTCCGGGCGGCCGGGGTACGATCCTTCGGATGCGAGCTGCACCGTCTATGCAGCCGATAGAAAGGAATGAACATGCTTCGCACCCACGACGCCGGATCGCTCCGGGCCACTAACGCCGGTCAGGAGGTGACGCTCGCCGGCTGGGTCGCCAAGCGTCGCGACCACGGTGGCGTGGCCTTCATCGATCTGCGTGACGCCTCGGGCATCGCCCAGGTCGTCGTCCGCGACGAGGTTCTGGCCTCGTCCGGCGCCCACGACCTGCGCAACGAGTACTGCATCCGAGTCGTCGGTGTCGTCGAGGTCCGCCCCGAAGGCAACGCCAACCCGGATTTGCCGACCGGCGAAATCGAAGTCGCGATCTTTGAGCTGGAGGTCCTCAACCCGGCCGCGCCGCTGCCGTTCCAAATCGACGAGCGCGTCACCGTCGGCGAGGAGGCCCGTCTCAAATACCGGTACCTGGATCTGCGCCGCCCCGCACCGGCCGCCGCGATGCGTCTGCGATCCAAGGTCAACCAGGCTGCTCGCAAAGTGCTGGGGGAACGAGACTTCGTCGAGATTGAGACCCCGACCCTAACCCGCTCCACGCCCGAGGGAGCTCGCGACTTCCTCGTCCCCGCGCGTCTCAGCCCCGGCTCGTGGTACGCCCTGCCGCAAAGCCCCCAGCTGTTCAAGCAGCTGCTGATGGTCGCCGGCATGGAGCGCTACTACCAGATCGCCCGCTGCTACCGTGACGAGGACTTCCGCGCCGACCGGCAGCCCGAGTTCACCCAACTCGACATTGAAATGAGTTTTGTGGACCAGGAGGACGTCATCGAACTCGGTGAGGCGATCGTCAAGGAGATCTGGGCACTTCAAGGCGTCGATCTGCCGACCCCGTTCCCGCGGCTGCCGTTCCAGGAGGCCATGGACCGATATGGCTCCGACAAGCCCGATCTTCGTTTCGGCATCGAACTGACCGAACTCACCGAGCTGTTCATCGACACCCAGTTCCGGGTCTTCAAGGCGCCCTACGTCGGCGCAGTCGTGATGCCCGGTGGCGCCTCCCAGCCCCGCCGAACTTTCGACGCGTGGCAGGAATGGGCCAAACAGCGCGGTGCCAAGGGGTTGGCCTATGTCACCGTCGCCGAGACCGGGGAGCTCGGCGGCCCTGTCGCCAAAAATCTATCGGAGACCGAGCTGGAGGCTCTGCCACGCCTGACTGGCGCCAAACCCGGCGACTGCATCTTCTTCGCCGCGGGCGAGCGCACGGCGTCGCAGAACCTGCTTGGCGCGGCGCGTAGCGAGATCGCGAAACGCTGCGGCTTGATCGACGAGAACGCCTGGAGCTTCCTGTGGGTCGTCGACGCGCCGCTGTTCAAGCCCGCATCTGAGGCGAAGGCCGAGGGCGACGTCGCAGTCGGTGAGGGTGCTTGGACCGCCGTCCACCACGCCTTCACCTCGCCCAAGCCTGAATGGCTCGACAGCTTCGATACCAACCCGGGAAAGGCCCTCGCGTACGCCTACGACCTGGTCTGCAACGGTAACGAGATCGGCGGCGGCTCGATCCGAATCCACCGCCGTGACGTCCAGGAGCGGGTCTTCAAAGTCATGGGTATCAGCTCTGAGGAGGCACGGGAGAAGTTCGGGTTCCTGCTCGAGGCTTTCAGTTTCGGCGCCCCGCCGCACGGGGGGATCGCTTTCGGCTGGGATCGGATCGTGGCGCTGCTGTCGAAGTCGGAGTCGATCCGAGACGTTATCGCGTTCCCGAAGTCGGGCGGCGGCTACGATCCGCTGACAGCGGCCCCGGCCCCGATCACGGCCCAGCAGCGCCGCGAGGCAGGGGTCGACTTCAAGCCTAAGTCTCAGGCTTAGCCAAGACGGTTCCGGAACTGGCCGCGATGACCATTCCCATTGCGGCCAGTTCTACGATTCCTAAGCTCTCGCCCAGCCACAGCCAGGCGACGACTGCTGCCGCCGCGGGCTCCAGCGACATGAGGATGCCGAACGTTGCCCTTGGCATCCGCTCTAATGCTCGAAGCTCCAGCCCGTAGGGGATAGCCGAACTCAGCAACCCGAGCATGACCCCGAGCGCTATGACACCGGGATCGTGGAACCACCGCGTCGAACCCAGGCTCGTGACGATGGCGGGCACGACTAGGGCGATGGCGCCCAGACCGAAACCGACCGTGAGCCCACTGAATCCCTCCCAGTTCGCCGCCAGGTGCGAGGACAGGAGGATGTAGCAGCCCCAGAAAGCTCCCGCAACCAGGGCGAAGAAGATCCCGAGCGGGTCCAGGGGTTCGGGGCTAAAGCCGAGGAGCGCGACGCCGCCGCCAGCCAGTGCGACCCAAACCAGGTCCCTGCCGCGCCTAGAGGTCAGTACGGCGACCGTCAATGGCCCTAGAAACTCGAAGGTGACGGCCATGCCCACCGGGACTCGCTGGATCGCCAAGTAGAACACCGCGTTCATTCCCGCCAGGCAGATCGCGTAGGCGATCGCGACCTTCCAAGCGCGGGAAGACCTCGCCTTGAGGCGTGGCCGGAAGATCGCGGCCGTCAGCAGGGCCGCACCGGTGATCCGCAGCCATGCCGCCACCAGGGGCGGGGCCGCCACGAATAGTCCCTTGGCGAGCGAGGATCCGAACTGCACAGAAACCACCGCCGTTAGCACCAAAAGCAGCGGCGGGACGCGTGACAGGAGTCTGGTCACAGCTGAAACGTTATGTCCTTGGGCCTCCCGATCAACCACAGCATCGCTGCCGAACATCCGGCGCAGGTGAGCATCGCGATCGCCATCGGGGCCGCAGATGTGAGTGCGAACATTCCGATCAACGGTCCCGCCGCCGCAGCCAAGATCATGTTGCCGGCGCCGAGCAAGGACGCCGCGACGCCCGAGTCGGCGCGGTGGTTCTGGAGGGCCAGGACATTGGCGCTCGGGGCGCAGCACCCGAACGAGAGGGTGAAGGCGAACATCGCAGGGACGAGCGGAATGTAGCCAATGCGGGCGGCGTCGAGCAGCAGCAAGACGGTTGCGGCAGCGACCATCCCGGCGGTGCCTCCGACCAGGACCCACTGCGGGCCGAACCTCGGTGTCAGGCGGCTCCCCGTCTGGACTCCAAGGAACACACCCACCGAGCAGATCGCAAACACGAGGCCGAACTGGCTCTCGCTTAGGCCGAAGGTTTCCTGCAGGAGCGTAGAGGAGGTCGAGACGTAGCTGAACAGGCCGGCGAACGCGAACGCGATGGTGCCGAGCATCCCGAGAAACAGCCGGTCACCGAGCACCCGCGTGTATGCCGCCCTGAGCTCTTCGAATCCGCCGGTGGTGCGCTCCTCGGCGCCGCGTGTTTCAGGGATCAGTAGCGCGATGAGGGCCAGCACTAGGGCCCCGTAGGAGGCGAGGATCCAGAACACGCCCCGCCAGTTCAGGACGATCACCAGCCAAGACCCGACCACGGGCGCGATGATGGGGGCCAGCCCGTTGACCAGCGCGAGGCGCGACATCATGGTCACGAGCCGTTTACCGGAAAACAGGTCGCGGGCCATGGCCATCGCGACGACGGCGCCGCCGGCCGCCCCGATCCCCTGGAGCGCGCGCATCGCCGTCAGGAATGCGACGTTAGGGGCCAACGCCACCAGGATTGACGCGAGGATGTGGACGGCGCTGGCGGAGACGAGGGGAATGCGTCGCCCCCATCGGTCGCTTACCGGCCCGACGAGCAGTTGCCCAACCGCGAATCCGAGCGTGGTCGCGGACAGCGTCATCTGGACCGCGGGATCGGTGATCGATAGATCGGCCTTCAACGCCGGGAACGTCGGCAGATACAGGTCGATCGTGAAGGGACCGAGACCGGTGAGCAGGCCGAGGGTGACGATGATCGCCACTCGCCGTCGGGTACTGAAACGGTCTCCTAGATGCTCACTCATGTGGTTCTTCCGGGAGGGGCGTTCAAAGCATCGGAATTGTACGCCGCCTAGGCCGTAGAGTTCGCCACGTGGACGAGGACCTGTTTGGCAACGTGACGAACATGCGCGCCGGCGGTTCGCTTGGCGATGCACGCCTAGAGGGCGCGCCCCTGGCGGTACGGATGCGGCCTGAATCCCTCGACGAGATCGTCGGCCAGCAGCACCTCCTGCAGCCCGGCTCACCCCTGCGGCGCCTAGTCGACGGGCAAGCGATGAGCGTCTTCCTGTGGGGTCCGCCAGG
>CAMCJC010000156.1 GCA_945875065.1 uncultured Propionibacteriaceae bacterium
TGTGCCTCAGTGTTGGCTTCCTCGACCAGTTTCTCGGCCTGCTCGGTGGCGAGGGAAACCAACCGGACGACGGCCGGGGTGGCCTCCTCACGCGTGGCGACGGTCAGAGTCTCGGCGCGGCCGCTGATCTGGCTGACCTGCGCGGTACGGGCCTCGTCAAGCTCGCGGCGCAGGCGATCATTCTCGCCACGCAGCCGCTCATTGTCCATGGAGAGCTGCTTGACACGTGCATCGTCAGTGGCCGGGACGGGCGCCATCACCTGCGTGGAGGTGGCGGCGGACGCCTCACGACGCAGTCGCTCAACCTCGGCTCGCAGCGCCTCGATCTCCTTGTCCTTGGCTACCAGGGCACCATTGTCCGTCGGCATGCCAACGCTCGCCCCCCGCGCGGCCTCGGCCTCACGCCGAAGGATGTCGCGCTCGTTCTCGAACTGGGCGAACGACTCCTCAACCTTGTCGATGAAGGTGTCGACATCGCCAACCTCGTAACCTGTAGCTCCGCGGCGCGCCATCCGGAACCGGACTCGGCGGACCTCTTCCAGGGTCAGGCTCATTCTCTTCTCCCAGTGCGTAGATTCAGACGCCCAATGCTGAGAAACATCAGGTCAACGCTCAGGTTACTCTAATGTTCGCCATCGTCCAACGCGAACGACGGACGCCTCGAAGAGGGTTAAACCAAGTCAGAGGGGCTCTGTGAGCCCGACAGAAGGGGCTTCGGCGCCTGGTTCGAGGGCTTGTGGCAGCTCGAAAATTAGTCCCTTGCGGCACAAACGGCTGTCTTAAGGAAGGTCCAATTAACGGCCGACGCGCTTAGCTCTGGTTGAAGAAGCCGCCGGTGGCGAGGCGCTCTTTGTCCTCCGGGCCGACCACAAGGTTGTGGGGGCACAGCAGGAACACCTGGCTTGAAACCCGTTCAATGTTACCGCGGAGCCCGAAGATTAGGCCGGCCGCGAAGTCGACGAGGCGCTTGTCCTCCCCGGGTTCCATGTCTGAGAGGTTCATGATGACCGGGATGCCGTCGCGGAAGTTCTCTCCGATGGCCCTGGCCTCGTTGTAGCTGCGCGGGCGCACGCTGACGATCCGACTGATGTCCGCGACCTCCGGGGTCGACGGGCTGGGAGCGCTAACGGGCTGCTGCGGCTGGCGGCGCTGCACCTGCCGCGGCGGCTGAGACACGGGCGTCGCTTCGGAGGCCTCGGGCTCGCTGGAGGTGTACTCCTCCGAGTACTCGTCCTGGGGGTCGTTGTAGCGACCGTCCTCGACGAGGCCCATCCACTCAGCAATCTTGCGAACACCCATCTTCCCGCCTCCCTTAATCTCATGTCGAGACTACTGGGTGGAGGTGGGAGAGCGGGGCTTTAGCCGCCCCGACACGCCGCCTACTTCATGAAGTCGGGCACGTCCAGTTCGTCCTCCATCGACACCATCGGCCGCTGCTGCGGCTCGATGCGCGGCGCGGGGGCTGGGGATGCGTGCTGCGGCTGCTGTGCCACACGCTGAGCGACGGGGGCCCCAACTGCACGCTGACTACGGGTGTTCTCTCCGCGGGGCAGGTGGGCGCGGGGGGTGCCGCCGTCGAATCCTGCCGCGATGACGGTGACGCGCACCTCATCGCCGAGCGCATCGTCGATCACCGTGCCGAAGATGATGTTCGCCTCGTCGTGTGCGGCCTCCTCGATGAGCTGGGCAGCGGCGGAGACCTCGAACAGGCCCAGGTCGGAGCCGCCGGCGATCGACAGGAGTACGCCGTGGGCCCCGTCGATGCTTGCCTCGAGCAGCGGAGAACTGATGGCCATCTCGGCAGCAGCGCGAGCGCGGTCCTCGCCCCGCGCGGAGCCGATGCCCATCAATGCGGAGCCGGCCTGGCTCATGATCGACTTCACATCGGCGAAGTCGAGGTTGATCAGCCCGGGGGTGGTGATGAGGTCGGTAATACCGGAGACGCCCTGCATCAGTACCTGATCCGCCTGCTTGAAGGCGTCCAGGATGGCGACCTGGTGGTCGGTCATCTGCAGCAGCTTGTCGTTCGGAATCACGATGAGGGTGTCGACCTCCTCGCGCAGCTGCTCGATACCCGAGTCGGCTTGGGTGGCGCGGCGGCGACCCTCGAACGAGAACGGACGGGTGACCACGCCGATGGTCAGGGCGCCGAGGGATCGGGCGATCTTGGCGACGATAGGCGCTGCACCGGTACCAGTGCCGCCGCCCTCTCCCGCGGTCACGAAGATCATGTCGGCCCCCTTGAGGGCATCCTCAATCTCGTCCGCGTGTTCCTCGGCGGCTTGGCGGCCCTTCGACGGATCGGCTCCGGCCCCGAGTCCGCGGGTGGATTCGCGACCGATGTCGAGCTTGACATCGGCATCGGACATCAGCAGTGCCTGCGCATCGGTATTGACGGCGATGAATTCGACGCCACGCAACCCAGCTTCGATCATCCTGTTGACGGCGTTGACGCCACCGCCGCCGACGCCGACAACTTTGATAACTGCCAGGTAGTTCTGAGATGCACTTGCCATGACCGTAATTCCTGTCGTAGTAGTCCCAAGTTAGGCTAGGGGCCCGTTCGCGGCAGTTCCAATATCCATGCCGGTTCCGGCCGAAATGACCTCAAGTGAAGGTTGAGGGTTCCAAACGATTCAGCGTGTTGTCGGAGCACCTGGCGCAGAAACGTCGTACACCGTGGCGTCCACCTGGAGGAGGACGCCAAGGACCTGCGCTTTCATCTCGGACTGGTCGGCGCTCCCCCACACCACGATGTCGCCATCGCCGAGGCGCACCTCGATCTGATCGACGGCTGCGGCGTGCACCATGCCGATGCGGTCGGCCAACACCGGGCGGGCGGAGGCCACCACAGTCGCAACGTCGCGGAGCAGGCGCTGGTCGGGTTGGCCTTCGATCTGGGCCACGACGGTGCCGGCCGGGGGTTCGACGCCTTGCTGGAAGACCACGCCGGCCGCGTCAACCCACTTGAGAGTTGTGCCATCGTTCCACACGTAGGCGATTTGGCGTTCGGTTACCGCGATGTCGATGGAGTGTGGAAAACGGCGGTTCACGGTCACTTCCTGGGCAGGAGGAAGCGCGGAGACGCGCTCGTCTATGGCTGTCAAGTCCTGCCAAATTAAGGGGCGTCCCAGCTCCACCTGCGCGGCGTCGACCACCTGCTGCTGCGTTAGCACCGAGGTACCCGAGACGGTGACCTCGGTCGCGGCGAACGTCGACGAGAATCCCAGTAGCCAAGTGGCTGTGCCACCCAGGATTACCAGCAGGGCGAGCCCCCCGATCAGGACCCACCGGAAAAGCCGCCGCTTTCGGCGCTGTTTCTGGAGGGCCTGCGCGAACTCGCCCGGTGTGGTGCTCAACTGTTCTGCGCCTCGGGTCGCTGCTCGAGCAGCTTCGCGAGCAGCGGCCCGACGATGGTGACGTCGCCACAGCCGAGGGTGATGATCAGGTCGCCCGGACGTGCGATGTCGTTCAGCGCCTCAGGCAGGTCGAACTTGTCAACCACGTACACGACCTCCTCGGCGCCATGTTTCTTGGCGGCCTCGACTACCAGCTCGCCGGTAACCCCGGGGATCGGGTCCTCCCGCGCGCCGCAGACATCGTTGATGACGGCGATGTCCGCCAGGGTCATCACCTCGCCGAACTCGTCGGCGAAGTCCACGGTCCGCGTGTACAGGTGCGGCTGGAAGCAAGCGATCAGCCGGCCCGGCAGGCCGGTGGCCTCGTTGCCCGCCTCGGTGGCGCGCCGCGCCGCGGTCAGGGCCGCGCGAATCTCCGTCGGGTGGTGGGCGTAGTCGTCGTAGACGCGGATGCCCGCGGTGTTGGTGATGAGCTGGAACCGCCGCAAGGTGCCCTCGAACTTGCCGAGAGCCTCAATCGCGGCGTCGTGGCTCAGGCCAAGCAACCGCCCGACCGCGTAGGCCGCGGAAGCGTTGGCGAGGTTGTGGTTTCCAGGCACTTTGAGCGTGATCGGGCCGGAGTCCTGACCATAGGTCAGAGTCGCCGTCACGCCGCCCCGGGTGGGCTGGGCGTTGGTGAACCGAACGTCGGCGTCTTCGGCCTCGCCGTAGCGGACGACCCGGCACCCCGCAGCCGCGAGCTCGTCGGCGAGCGCCCTCGAGCCCAAGTCGTCGACGTTGATGACGGTGGCCTTGACGTGGCTACCGGAGGCGAAGCTCCTAAAGCCTTTGGCATAGGCCTCGGGGGTGCCCCAGTTGACTAGGTGATCGGCCTCGATGTTGGTCACGACCGCGATCTCGGTCGGGTATTGCAGGAACGAGCCATCCGACTCGTCAGCCTCGACGACGAACGCGTCACCGGCGCCGATCGCGGAACTGACGCCCGTCGTCGACAGGGCACCGCCGATGACGTAGCTCGGATCGGCGCCGGCCTCGCTGAGCATGACGGCGGTCATGGCTGTCGTCGTAGTCTTCCCGTGGGTGCCGGCGACCGCTACTCCGCGGCGCCCGACCATCAGGGCCGCGAGCGCGGCGGATCGGTGCCACACGCGCAACCCGCGTCGGCGGGCCTCTACCAGCTCCGGATTATCCTCACGGATCGCCGAGGAGATCACGACGGTGCGAGCCTCCCCCAGCTGCGCGGCATCGTGGCCGACATAGCAGGTGATCCCGGCACGCTGCAGGGAGGCGAGCGTTGCCGAGTCGGACCGGTCGGAGCCGGTGGTGGGGATGCCCAACTCGGCGTAGGCGCGCGCGATGCCACTCATGCCGGAGCCCCCGACAGCGATGAAGTGGACGGGGCCCACCTCAGCGGCGGGCACAACCTCGATCGGGTTCAGGAGGGTCACTTTTCCTTCTCTCTACGGATCGCCTGGAGCGCACGCTCGGCGAGCACATCGGCCGCATCGGCCGGGGAATGGGGGCGGGCGATCTCGCCCATGCGCGCGAGCTTCGCCTCGTCGGTGATAGTCGGGACCACTACATCGAGAAGTTTAGACGCCGACAGCTCCGCCTCGGGCAGCAGGATTCCGGCCCCTTCGGCGACGAGCGCGGCGCAGTTGCGGCCCTGCTCGCCGTTACCCCACGGCAGCGGGATGAACACGACGGGCAGCCCTAGGACGGCGGTCTCCATCACGGTGCCGGCTCCGGCGCGGCCGATCATCAGGTCGGCGGCCAGGTAGGCCTCGATCATCTTGTCAACGTATGCAACCGGCACGTAGCGGGCGCCGCTTGAGTGCTCGATCACGACGTTCGCATCGGAAAAGTTCTTGCCGCCCAGCACGTGCAGGATCTGGATGCCGACCGCCAGGAGGTCGTTCACGGCGCCCATTAGGGCCTCATTGATGGCTCGGGCGCCCTGGGAACCGCCGCTGACAAGTAGCGTGGGGCGATTCAGAGCGAGGCCGAACTTGGCGCGCGCCTGATCGCGGGTCAACTCAGGGCGCGTGATGGACCGGTTGATCGGCATGCCAATCCGCACTCCCCCACGAATCTGGGTCTCCGGAAACGTGAACCCTGTGAAGAACGCGAACCGCGCCGCGACCTTGTTCGCCAACCCCACCACCAGGTTAGCCTCGTGCACGCACACCGGGACCCGCATCGTCTTGGCCGCCAGATAGGCCGGGATGGAGACGTACCCGCCGAAGCCCACCAGCACCTCGGCACGGGCTTCGCGCAGGATACGGCGGGCTTCACGCACCGACTGGATGAGATTCCAGGGCAGCTTGGCCAGTTCCAGGTTCAGGGTCCGCGGCATCGGGACCGGGCGGATCAGTTCCAGCTTTAGCCCGGCCTGCGGGATCACCCTGGTTTCCAGGCCTTTGGCCGTCCCGATGCAGGTGATGTCGACGCCAGGATCCAGCTCCGTCAGTGCCTGGGCCGTAGCGATCAGGGGCGACGTGTGCCCCGCGGTGCCGCCGCCCGCCAGCACTACCCGCGTCACTTCTCGGCCCCCACCGCTAGCACGCTAGTCATGCGCGGCCCGGCTGCGCGCTTCCGGCTGGCCAGGTAGGCCCGGGCTTGTGGGGTGTCGCGGGCGACGCAAAGCAGGACGCCGACGGCTAGCAGGTTTGCCATTAGAGCTGATCCTCCCGACGAGATGAACGGCAACGGGACGCCAAGGACGGGAAGCATGTGCATGACCACCATGATGTTCACGAGCGCCTGGATCAGGAACCAAGTGGTGATCCCGGCCGCGACGATCCGATTGAACATGCTGGCAGATTGGAGTGCCACGCGGTACCCGCTGCGCGCGAGCAGCCCGAACAGCAGGAGTACCAGGACCACGCCGACCAGGCCGAGCTCCTCGCCGAGCACCGCGAACACGAAGTCGGTGTGGGCGCCCTCCTTCAGGCCGCCCCACTTCTGTTTACTCGCGCCAAGGCCCAGGCCCCACCAGCCGCCGGAGGCCAGGGCGTAGACCGCGGCCAGCGGCTGCGAGGCTAGGTCCGGGTTGGCC
>CAMCJC010000157.1 GCA_945875065.1 uncultured Propionibacteriaceae bacterium
GAACACCTCCCAAACCTAAACCCAACACACAATCTTGTTTAATGTCGGCCATAGCCACCGGAGACATCGGACTCGTCCGAGCCTCCACGATGGCCTCGTGGCTCTTGGCGGGCGGAGCCTTGCTCCCCTTTATTTGTCACGAATGGGCTCATGCCGTGGTAGCACTGAGAGACGCTGGAGTGCATGGCTTGCGCATCGAATGCACCCTGTGGCGTATAAGTATCGATCCTCTTGGATCGATGACTCGCCTGCACGCCATACTGACCGCGTTGTCTGGACCGCTATTTTGCGCCTCTATCGGCGTGCTTCTTTGGCTCGCCGGCCATTCACTAGTAGCGTTCTCATTCACCGCCCACTTGATATTCCTCCTCCCTTGCTTCGGCGATGGCCGAGCCGTGATCACCGCGATAGTAGGACCACCTCCCAAGGTCACTCCATAGAGCAGCTCGACTCGGAGGACTCATTATCCATCCGTATCTGGCGCACTAGGCCGCTCGCAGCGCCACCTCAGCCTACGGCACAGTATCGAACGACGTAGTGGTAGCCCGCTCCATCCACCCGCCAGAAGCCGGTGTGCAGTGCGTGGCACGTCCGATGTCGCCGCGAAGCCTTGGGTGGTTATTACTGCACAGCCCAGTGGTTGACGCCCGCTGGCCCACAGCTGTTGGCGGGCGGAGTCACGGTTCCAGCCGACCACCTCGCCCACCTTCCAGAAACCACCCCTTGTTCCTCCGACGCTGCCGCGTCCGCAGCGGCATGCTTCGTTGGTCACCTCGACCCCGGCCTGCATCGACACACCCTCGCCATCCATACCCCATCGTCGCCACAGACCCGCCAGATCCCATGAGGCAACGTATGTAAGACACGACCCCGCCACACGGGGACTGTGCGTGAGTCTCGTCGAAGACTCGCCCCAAGCTTCGCTGCGCTTGGCCCCGACAACGCGTCACCTGCGACCCGGGCCTACGGCCTCATTAATCTGATATCATATTACTATCAGCTTAGAAGGAGGAGACATGACTGCACCCACTGCGCAGGAACCCACCGTCGATATCCAGGAGCGTGAAGCCTGGCGCATCTCGGGCTGGATCGCCGTGCTGGTGTTGCTCCTGTTCATCGCCTGGCTCGCGGTCAGCGTGTTCTTTATGGCGACCGGACAGGAGACGATCGGGGCCATCAACTTGGTCGTCAGCGTCGTGCTGGCGGTCGCGCCGCTGTCCGGACTGGTCTTGGTCAGCCCCGGCGAGGCGAAGGTAATCGAGTTCTTCGGAGCCTACATCGGCACCGTCCGCACCCCGGGCTTCTGGCTGGTGCGCCCGTTCTCGGTAAACAAGAAGGTCTCGGTAAAGGTTCACAACTTCGAGACGAGCCAGCTCAAGGTCAACGACGCCGACGGCAACCCCATCGACATCGCCGCGATCGTCGTGTGGCAGGTCGACGACACCGCCCAGGCCCAGTACGCCGTCGAGGACCACCAGGACTTCGTCCACGTCCAAGCCGAGGCTGCGCTCCGCCACGTCGCGATGAGCCACCCCTACGATAACGACGCCCACGAGATCACCCTCCGCGGTGACACCGAGGTGATCGCCAGGGAGATGGCTGACGAGGTCGCGGCCCGCATCGCGCTAGCCGGCCTGAAGGTCGTCGAGACCCGCATCTCGTCGCTCGCCTACGCGCCCGAGATCGCCCAGGCGATGCTGCAGCGCCAGCAGGCCAGCGCCATCATCGCCGCCCGCGAGAAGATCGTCGAAGGCGCCGTCTCCATGGTTCAGGACGCCTTGACCAAGCTGGAGGAGCAGAACGTCGTCACCCTCGACGATGAGCGTCGCGCCGCGATGGTCTCCAACCTCCTGGTGGTCCTGTGCGGCGACTCCCGCGCCACCCCGATCGTCAACACCGGGTCGCTCTACCAGTGACCCCCGCCCCGAAGGACCGGCCGGAGCGCAAGCAGGTGTTGCTCCGGCTGGACCCGTCGGTCCACGCGGCCCTCGCCAAATGGGCCTCCGACGAGCTGCGGTCGGTCAACTCGCAGATCGAATACCTGCTCCGCGACGCACTAAGCAAGGCGGGCCGCCTCCCGAAGGAAGCGGCCCCCATGCGCCGCCCCGGACGTCCGCCCGCCGACTAATCGGCGTGACGGACGTCGGCCCACTGCGGGAGTTCGCGTGACCCGTCGGGGGTTTCGTCGTCGTGCCACACGACGATCGACCACGGCGCCACCTTCGTGGTGCCCTCGACAATCATGCCGGTCCCCTCGTCCCAGCAGTTACCCGCGGGCTCGGCCCAGGTGGCGGTGTCGATGAGGCGACGCCACACCCGCCCCTCACCCGACGGCACCACCTGGAAGTCAACCTCCACGTCGGCCATGTTGATCATCGCGTAGAAGTTGTCTCCCGGAGCGTTGATATAGACGCTGACGGCGCGGTCGCCGTCCTTCGGGCTGCCCTCCAGCGACGGGGTGTGGAACAGGTAAGACACGTCGACGTCGTCGGGGATCATGTCACCATACTGCTTGGAATGCAGCGCGTCGTGGCGCTGCCGCAGGTTCGCAACGAAAGTCGCGAACCGGAACTGCCCGTTGACATGCGGTTCCGTCTCATAGACACCGAGGTTGTCGTGGTACGACGCATCGTCCATACCCGCCACGACCTCCACCCGCTGGGGCGCGTTCGTCGGAATCATCTCGTAATTGTTCCGCATCGCGACGGTGTTCAGGGCCCACGGGTTGTTGTTGCCGTTCTGGGTGCGGCCAAACTCGTCACCCGCGACGATCATTGGCACCCCCCGCGAGAGGAACAACACCGTGAAGAAGTTCCGAAGCCGCTGCCGACGCAGCGCCTGGGAGCCGCCGGAGTCCCACGACAGGTTGTCATCGGAGCCGCCGTCGGAGGGTCCGAACGGGTGCGGCTGGTCGTTAACCTTGTTTTGGTAGCTGACCAGATCCGCCATGTTGAAGCCGTCGTGGGCGTCGATGAAGTTGATGGTCTTCTGCGGCCCGCCGTTGTCGGCGAAATGGTGGTGGTCGCCGTTGATCATGTCCAGGAAGGCGACGGTGTTGCCATCCCCCTTGCAGAAGCGACGGGCGGCGTCGCGGTAGCGGCCGTTCCACTCGCCCCAGCCGCGCGGGAAGTTCCCGACCTCGTAGCCCCACAGGTCCCACGCCTCCGCGATGACTTCGATACTCTCGGACTCCGCAAACTCGGCGATGGAGACGAGCAGCGGGTGGTCGGTGAAGAAGCGCTTCTGGTTGGCCCAATCGTCGGGGGCGGCCTCTTCGGGCTTGCGGCCCAGCACGGTGGCCAGGTCGAAGCGGAAGCCGTCGACACCCATCTCGATCGTCCAGTGCCGCAGCGAATCAAGGACCATCTGCTGTGCTGCGGGCGAGGAGTAGTTGAGTTGGTTCGAGGTGCCGGTGGCGCCGTCGACGATCGCGTGTTGCGACGTCATCACGTAGTACTCGCTGGCGGCAAAACCTCCGAGCGAGGTGAAACCGACGGTGTTCGGGTCACCGTTCCAGTTGCCGCCCTCCGCGGTGTGGTTGTAGACGACGTCGAGGTAGACCTCCATGCCTGCCGCATGGAATGCCCCGACCATCTCCTGGAACTCGCGCGTCGGCCCTCCGGGGGACTTGTCGAACGAGTAGTTCCGGTTGGGGGCGAAGAACGAGAGCGTCATGTACCCCCACGAGTTGGTGGCCCCGTCCCGCGACGACTCCGAGTTGTTGGTCTCATGGATCGGAAGCAACTCGAGGGTGGTGACGCCGAGAGCCTTCAGGTAGGGCACCATCAGCCCGACGCCCTTATAGGTGCCGAGGTACTCCTCCGGGATGTCCGCGACATCCTCGAAGCGAGGCTCCTGCCGGAGCAGGGTTCCGAGGTGCACCACCGACGGGTGCCCGACCAGCTGCGAGACCGACGCCTCGTAGATCGCGGCCCGCTCCTGCGGCAGCCTCGGTTTACTGAACGGCGGCGTCGTGGGCTGGATGATGATGCCCTTGGGTGCGATGTGAGCGGTGTCCGCTTGGCGCCGCGGCGCGCCGCGGTAGTCGTCTGGCCCGGTGCCGAACGCACCGCCGTCGAGCCCGGTTTCCAGGATCGCGTCGGCATACATCGAGTGCGTGACCTCTCGGGCATAAGGGTCGAACAGCACCTTATTGGGGTTGAAGCGGTTGCCCTCCTCGTCGATGTCGGCGACGAAGCCGGCGGCGCTGCCCGGGGTCCACTCCTCGACATGCGGCCAGTTCCGGCCCCATGCACGGTAGGCGTACAGGTCACGGGCGGCGGCCCCGGCGATTTTGGCCCGCCACACGCCGTCGGCACCGAGAACAGGCAGGAACGTCGCGACTGCGTCGCCGCCGAGTGCCTGGTCGTAAAAGTCGAGCTGGAGCCTGGTGGCCTGCGGCGCGTACACGGCGAACGTGACGCCGTCGTCAACGACATGCGCGCCAAGCGGCCAGTCGGCCTGCCCCCACGTCTCAGGGGCTACGGAAACCTTATCCATGCCCCCATCCTCCCACGCCGAACGCCGCCGGAGGCGGGATCGCGTCGTCCGGACGGCGACGCTGCGGCACCCGCTGGCAGGCGGAAGCAACGCCCTCTTTGACCGGCCGGCCACCTAAGATCAGCTTTTACAAGCACTCCGACTCCTGCGAAAGTCGATCCCGTACCAGACGAAAACCCCAGTGACCGCCAGAAAGCCAAGGAACTCCGGCTCCCCTCCGCGCGCCCAGACCAAAACAACCACCGCCGCCGTCATCGGCATCGTCCTGGGCTCCTGCCTGCTGACAAGCGGCTTCCCCCTGCGTTGAGGGTAGGGCTCCTCGACGGCGACTCGACCACCACGCTCCACCAACTATCCGAGGTCCTGGGGTGGTTCTGCATTCTCGTCTTCGCCATGCTCACGGTCGGCGGTGTGGCCCTTGGAGCGGCATCGGCTACCTGAGAGGCGAACGCTACACTTGGCTCGCTGTCGGTCTCGTATCCTCGGGATGCGCTCTATGGCCCGGAAGAGTCGCCACGGGCATCAGTAGCGGCAAGGCTTAATCGCCAACCGCCAGGAGGGCGGCACCCCCGGAAGCAACCGACTAGTTGACACAACCCAAGTTAGCATACGCAAACTTGGTAATCTATAGCCATCATAGATAAGGCAAGCATGACGAACGACAAACAACATATGTGCGGTTACGAGTTGGCCAAGCAATGTAATCTACCCGCCGCTCGCCCTGACGAAGCCACGGCGGCTTCCGTGCTCGGCATCATCACTGGATCGCTCCTCCTTTTAGTATCCCTACAGTTCGCGATCCTCTTGAGTGCCACGAGCGACAAGCCTCCGCAGGCCAGCCGCTACGCGGATCCGGACTCCGCACTCGGGTGGCTCATGGTCGCAGCGTTCATTCTGGGGGTCACCTCCCTGGCAGGTGGCATCGGGTTCCTGAGCGGCAATCGCCACAAGCTGCTCCTGACTTCGTCCCTCGCAACCGGAATAGCCTCCGTGTTCATTGTTCTCTGGCGGTGGGGACTTGTCCGGCAGGAGATTCGGCATTCCAGGGTCCAGGATTATGAAGTCCTGACCACCGCCAGCAATATCGCCGCCAGCAGTCTGCTGCCAGGATTCGTTACCATGATCTTTGGCTTCGTGACGACTTGGCTGCTTCTTAAGCCGGCCTCCGAGCACTGGCAGACAGGGTAGGACGACGAGGCTCCAGGGCCCGGCGCCAGCGTCTCACCAAGAGGAACGCCATAGCCGTCTTAAAACAAAACCCTACACCCTCGTCGGGCTCAGGTGTTTCATGGGTTTCGGTGATTGCGAGTTATTCAGGGGTGCCCCGACGCTAGCCCGCCGGTTTCTCGGGGACCACAACGTTTCAACGACGCTCAACGAGTCGCTAGAAGCCCAAGGCGCCAACCGTCAAGGCCGTCCCGTCGCCGCCTCGAGACCCACCCCCGGCGAGATCCTAGGGCCACAGTCGTAGACAGTCGGCCGGCCAGAACACGCCAACTGCCAGCAGCCATCCCAACACCTTGACGCATAAGCCAATACCAGCTTGAATCTAACCGACGGCCACCCGGTAAGGACCATCACTATGAGGCTTATTCACAGAATCACTGGCCGTGACTAGAGTTGTATCCTGAATTAATAGATTAGGCGGCTCGTTTCGGATAGAATAGGTGTTGAACAAAACACTAACGAAACGAGCCGCTGAATGTATAATAGCACAGGCCTAGCTGACGATCAGTTCAACACCCTCTACGAGCGCCTCAAGGCAGCAATACGCGATCGTTTAAAGCAACACGCGACACAAGTGAAGATTCCTATAGTGCTAGGGATCGCCGGGGCGTTGGATGTGACGTTGAAGTATCTGAGACGAAACCGTGTCCAGGCCGAGC
>CAMCJC010000158.1 GCA_945875065.1 uncultured Propionibacteriaceae bacterium
CGGATTGCAGAAACGCAGGACAGGGGATGTGGCCACCGCGACCATGGCGGACCTGGAGGCCACCGAGTGGTTCTACGCCCATACAATCGCGGACATTATCGCTTCGGTGCTCGTCTCAGCACTGCTGACGGTGCCGCTGGTTATGGTTCTCGGTCCGGCGGGCCTATTGCCCCTCGCGGGGGCGTGGCTGATCCTGGCGCTGCCCCTGCTCACGCTCCCCGTCCAGATGCGGCAGGGGGTGCGGCTCCGCGGCGACTTGTCCCATCTGAAGGCGGCGTCCCTGGAAGGCATCCAAGGGATGCGGGACATCGTCTGCCTGGGTCTGACAGAACGGTTCGTTCGGGAGACACAGCACAACACCGACCGCGTACAGCGATCTCAGCGTTCCTATGCCGTGCGATCGGGCCTGGAGAAGTCGGCTGAGGATGTGGTTGCCACCCTCGTTACCATCGGGATGCTGCTCATCATGCTTCACCAATACTTGGCGGGCCAGATCCCAATGGTGCTCATCCCCATCGTCCAAGTGGGAATCGGCGCGGTGCTGCGCGTCGTGGTCTCGGTAGCCGGGATGCTCAGGAAGCTGGGAGAAATCGCTGCGGCGTCGGCACGCTTCCTGCTCATCAACGACGCCCCCGCCACAGTGCTGGACGCCGATGAGTCGCGTTCCATGGAAAGTTTGTCCGACCCGACGATCCGTTTCGAGGACGTCCATTTCGCCTATCCGGGCGGAGAACCCGTGCTTCGTGGGGTGAACCTAGAGATTCCTGCGGGCCGCACAGTAGCTTTGGTGGGTCAGTCGGGCTCGGGCAAGACAACGCTGGCCAGTCTGCTGTTGCGGTTGTGGGATGTGGACCGAGGCGCCATCCTCCTTGGAGGACGCGACATCCGGGAGATCACGCGGGACGACTTGCGCCGTTGCATCACGCTTGTGAGCCAGAGCCCCTATGTCTTCCGCGGCACCGTTCGGTACAACCTTGCCCTAGGGTGTCCCGACGCCACGAGCGAGCAGATGTGGACGGCGCTCGAATCGGCGCGGCTGCGCGAGGTTGTCAAGTCCTTGCCGAAGGGGCTGGAAGCCCCACTGGGGGAGCGTGCCTCGAACCTGTCAGGAGGGCAGAAGCAGCGCCTGAATCTCGCTCAGGCGTTCCTGCGAGACTCCCCGGTCGTCGTTATGGATGAGGCAGTCTCGCATTTGGACCCTGAACTAGAGCACGAACTGAATATCGCCACGTCTCATCTACGGAAAGGGCGCACTACTTTAATTATCGCCCACCGACTTTCCACTATCGAGCAGGCCGACTTGATCGCGTTTCTTGACGGGGGAGTCATCGTTCAGGTTGGGACTCATGGGGACCTGGTTGAAACGAATCCTCGATATGTCGAGATTCTTGCCAACCAGTTGAAGCCGCAGGACGAGTTGCCTGCGGAAAGATCAGAGGAGCCTGGAGAGGGGGTGTAAAAGTATGGCCATCAAGATTACTGAGATCACTGGGAACAGCCTCGGTGGGAAGATCGTGGCACCGCACTGCCACCACACGCAGACCACGTGCTGAGTGAAAAACGGCCGGCGGAGTCGTCGTTGGCGGCTCCGCCGGCTTCCAAGAGAGGAGCTATGGTGAGAGCGCCGTTATTGACCGCAGAGATTCGTCCGCTTCCAGACCATCGAACGTTAATCTCGACAGCTGCCGGAAAGCACTACTCGTTGACTCTCGAGGTTCCTGATTTCTTCCGCCTAGTAGATGCCTGGTTCGGCGGCGTGCGCGACCCACTGTTACCAGCCACGTGGCGCGATGACTCCCGCTCACTCTATGAACTTCTGAAAGCTGAAGGGGTTGTGTCTTCCCATGCCGTAGAAGAGGATACCGGGCTGGAGACCTCTCTTCACCAGAACACCTCAAAGGCGGGCGATCTTCTCATCGCTGGTGATGTGGGATTGGCCTCCCAAATCGTGCTGGCCTTCGAGGGGGCCGGGGACTCGGGTGTTGAAGCGGCGTTGTGCGAGGGCGATTACCGGCACATCGTGGATCGTGCCCGGGGCACGGGGGTGCCCGTCGTCTACTGCCACCCTACGGCGGATGACCTTGGTTTCGGGTTCTTCGCGCGGTTGGCCACAACGGCTCGGGTGGGGTGGATCCCACTCACGATTGAACGCGACCATCTGTGGGTTGGGCCATACCTGAGGCCTGGCGAAGGGGTCCAGTTCCAGGATCTTCATGAACGCAGGATCGCTGCGGCTGACCACGAAGTGGTGGTCCGGGCACTCCGGGAACAGCCCCTGAACGTCCCGGTCGCGCCGGCGGGGCTGGCGGCACGGTTGCGAGAAGTTCCGCGGTTCATCGGGCGAGTGCTAGCCAAGTCCGACCTGTTGTGCCAGATCCAGCTGTCTTCCGGAGAACTTACTGAACACGTGGTGCTTCCCATTCCTCGCAACCCAGACGTGCTTCGCGCGCCGCATGATCTGGTGGAGATGGTCTCCCCGGAATGCGGTATCGTCACTCGCGAACGCAAGATCGTGCATCATCCGAGCTTGCCCGCCGACCTGCTAACGGTGCAGGTGGAAGTGGCTCACATGGACCGCGTATCTGGTTGGGACAACGTGATCTCGTGCCAGGGCTCTACATGGGGGGACGAACCAGGCGCTCGGCTCGCGGCCCTCGGAGAAACCGCCGAAAGATACGCGGCGAATAGACACGATACCTGCCCACTGGTCAAGGCGACCTATACGCAACTGTGTCGCCGGGGGGTCCGGGCGACCGCTCCCGAATCATTTGTGCTGTACTCGGATGCCCAGTATGCAGATCCGGATTTTCCAGCAGTGCCTTTCCGGAATGACACTGAGCTTGCCTGGGTGGAAGGCCGGAGTGAGACGACAAGAGAAAACGTCTTCGTCCCAGCTTCCTTGGTTTATACGAACTGGCGCAAAGGAGAGCGAATCCACGAACCTTTGATCCACGTATCGCCGTTCGCAGGTGTTGCGGCCGGTCCCAACCGGGACTTCGCGCTGACCTCTGCCATCGAAGAACTGGTGGAACGGCATGCTACGGCGTTGTGGTGGCTCAATGGGATGGTGCTCGACAGAGTGAAGCTCCCAGAAGAACTCGCCGGCCTGTGGGCTGGATGCCATGGCCAGGAGCCTTCGCTGCTGTGTCTGCCCAACGAGTTCGGGATACCGGTTGCCGCCGGAATCCTGCGAGAGCGCGACGCCTGCCTGCTGAACATCGGGTTCGCCGCTAGGGATAACCTCAAGGATGCGGCGCTCAAGGCCTGGACGGAGGCGGCCACTCTTCAAGAAGGCTCGCGGGATCTGCTGGTCTCAGACAGCAAACATCTTCAAGGAATCCGTACCGGCATCATCCCGGCAGGAGCAATGAAGCCATATCGTGACGACCGCGCCTATCTTGAGGATTTCCGGCCCGATTTTTCGGATTGCACCGACCTGATGGTGCAGCAGCAGATTTACCTCGACCCTCGGAGCCAGGAGCGTGTGGCCCATCTTATCGAGACGCCTGCCACGCTCGACCTGGATGAGGTCCCTCGGGTAAAGGAGCGTAGTTTCCATGAATACCGGAGACTGCTCGAATCCAGAGGATTCGAGATCTTCTCGGTTGACATCACCCCTTCCGACATCCAAGCACTCGGGCTGTGCGTGGTCCGAGTGCTGGTGCCCGGGCTGATAGGGAACGCGGCCGCGGCCTATCCGCTGCTCGGGAAGGGCAGAGTCTTCGACATCCCCGTGGAGCTGGGGTGGCGAGATACCCCGCTGGGCGCGCAACGAATGAACCGCATGCCGCTTCCGCATGCTTGAGACGCTCGTCCTGTCGAGACCCGATCAGGGGACGCGGCGACTCTGCCCCTTGCCGGCCTCCAGTTGCGGGGGACCTGCAAGGCCACCATCTTGATAGGGTACCCTAACTAAAGGTGGTACCCTCTCTCGTTAAAGGTTAGGGATCCTTCCGTGACCGTTTCAGGAGGCTGGCCGATGGACAACGATGCTGCGGGTGTGGCGCTGGGCGCGACCCGTAGCTCCCGGCTGTTCTGGTGGTTGCTGTTCTTGTCAATCCTGCTGGTGGTCAGCGCGATCAGCACAATTAGCATCGGACTCGTCCCTATCCCGCTGCGCGAGGTCTGGGACGTGCTGTACGGGCACTTGGCGGGTTCCACCGGGGCCCTGGACTCGAAGAACGCTGTGATCATCTGGGAAGTGCGCACCCCGCGAATGCTGTTGGCGCTCTGCGTCGGGGCCGGCCTGTCTATCGCGGGGGTCAGCATCCAGGCGGTGCTTCGCAACGTCCTAGCCGATCCGTACTTAATCGGCATTTCCTCCGGTGCCTCGACGGGGGCCGCCTTCGTGATCCTGGGATTCGCCTCCAGCGCCGCCATCTCCCTAACGGCCGGCGCCTACGCGGGGTCCTTGGCCGCCATCCTCCTGGTGTTCACCATTGCCCGGGCCGGCGGGGCGGTCACCTCGGAGCGTTTCATCTTCGCAGGCATCATCGTAGGTTTCGCGATGACTGCCCTGACGAACCTGCTGGTCTTCATGTCGGGCAGCAGCCACGGCGCCCGGTCCGTGATGTTCTGGATGCTCGGCTCACTGAACCTAGCCGACTGGGGAGCCCTGCCGATCCCCGCCGTCGCCCTGGTCGTGACCCTCATCCTGCTGGTGCTGTGGGGGCGCCGGTTCGATGCGATTTCCATTGGCGACGACACGGCACGGGCGCTTGGAACGGACCCCGACCGGTTTCGGGTGACCGCCATGGCCGTCGTGGCGGCTTGCGTGGCCACTATGGTGGCAGTCTCCGGGGCGATCGGTTTCCTGGGGCTGGTGGTCCCGCACATCAGCCGCCGCCTGGTGGGGGCCACCCACCGCGGGGTCTTTGTCGTGTCCGCGCTGCTCGGAGCGGTGCTCCTCATGTGGTCCGACGCCCTCGCCCGCACCGTGTTTCAACCCAAAGAGCTTCCGATCGGGGTTCTGACTGCTTTGCTGGGAACCCCGCTGCTTCTCATTCTCATGCGCCGGCTTTATGCGAAATAGCCGCAACCAGAACTCGCGGAAAGGAAAAATAGATGCGTCGTATCCAGCGCGCAACACCTCTTGTCATCCTGTGCGGGGTGGCTCTGGCCTCCAGCATGATGGTTGCCTGTTCGAGGGGGCAAAGCGCCTCGTCGGATTCGGCTGCCCAGGCAAGCTCTTCCGGGGAGGCTTCGTTTCCTCTGGAGATAGACAGCTGTGGCCAGAAGGTAGTCGTGCCAAAGCGTCCGGAAAAGCTACTGACTATCGGGGCGGACCCGCTGGCTCAGGTGGCGGCCGCCGGGGCGGGGGACAAGGTCGTAGCCTATTCCGCATTGCTGGGTATGGAGCTTCCAGCCCTTCCCGGAGTGAGTGCCAGTGAGCTGACCAGCGATGATCCAAGCACCGAACAGGTTCTCAGCACGGGCGCAGATTTTGTCGTAGCGAACGCGTTTATAAACACCGACCCAGAGACCCTGAAGAACAGCAGTATCACGTCCTGGGTGCCCTCCAGCGTGTGCGATCACCTCGTCTCCTCCAGCAGTGAGAAAGTCAAGGGCACCGTCGCGGACAAGCCTGTCATCGAGAAGATCCAAGATGACCTCAAAACCATGGGGCTTCTCTTCGGCACCAGTCAGACGGCGGATCATGCCGCAGAGGATCTCGCGGCCCGGGTGAAGGCGGTTGCCGAGCAAAACCTCGGCCAGGGGAAGAGCGTCGCTCTGCTGTACTACTTTGACGGCAATTCGCCCATTGGGGCCATCGGTAATGGCGGCGTTCCGGCCGCATTCACCGCGAGCCTGGGGCTGAAGAACGTCTTCGAGGACCAGAAGGAGATCTGGATCAGTGATACCTCCTGGGAGGCCGTCCTGCAGAAAGACCCCGACATCATCTTGTTCGTGACCGACATGACTCCAGGCATGGATTTCAACAAAAACAAAGAACGTCTCCTCGCGGAGAATGGTGCGGGTAATCTGAAGGCGGTGAAGGAAGGAGCTTTCCTGGAGCTTCGGTATCATCAGGGCATCGCGGCTCCCCTGGCCCTTGAGGGCCTAGAGAGCTTGGCCAAGCAGATGAAGCAGTGAATCCCATCAGCCTGGAGGGGGTGCGCTTCCGCTACGCATCGCGCGGCCGGAGCGGGGGGCGCGATGTGCTGGATGGCGTGACCCTCCAGGTGCAGCGAGGCACGATGCTCGGGCTGATTGGGCCGAATGGATCCGGGAAGTCCACCTTGCTGCGCTGCATTTACCGGGCGCTCCGACCCCAGGCGGGAAAGGTGCTCCTCATCGATCGAGACGTCCAGCGGTACGGCTCCAGCCGGCTAGCCCGGGAGGTGGCGGTGGCCGTCCAGCAGGAAGAGGGGTCGGTTCCCCTGACG
>CAMCJC010000159.1 GCA_945875065.1 uncultured Propionibacteriaceae bacterium
CTCGCGTCGAGTGCCCAAGACTCGTTGGCGGACAGCTGGTCGATGTGGGTGCGCACGTGTTGGGCGAAGCGGCGCAGGTGGGCGGCGCGGTCCTCGTCGGCTTCGGCCTGGCAAGCTTCGAGCACGGCGACGAGCGGCACCTTCGAGTCGACGAACACGACCCGGCCGTCGGCGAGATCCACACGAAGGTCGGGGCGCTGCCGGTTCCCGTCGGCGGAGGTGTAAGTGGGCTGGGTATCGAAGTGACAGCGGTGCGCGCAGAGCCGTCGCCAGGGAAGCCGCCTCCTTGCGTACGGCCTCGCCTGAGACCCGCACTCCTTCGACCTGCTGCTTCAGCTCGGCCGACAGCGCCGCACGCTGCTGCTCCACCTCCCCGAGCCGCTGCTGGAGGAGGCGGAGTGCGTCACGGACGGGAGTGAGCCGCTGATCAGCGGCGGCGTCGGCCAGCCGCGTCTGGCGCTCGAGGGCGTCGGCCGACATCGACCGAAACTCCAGCGCCAGTCGGGAGCGGTCGTCGGTGATGTCGGCGGCGCGCTGCAGGGCGGCGTCGCGCTCGGCCTCGGCGCGGACGGTGCCGGCCCGCAGCCGGGAGACGGCGAGCAGGTACCCCAGCGCCGCCCCGAGCAGCAGCGCGATCAGTAGCAGCAGGAGCATGGTTCCGGTCATGTTCCAAGCCTCGCAGCGGGGTCCGACATTTTTCACCACGCGCCCCGCAGGTCGCGCCATCCCATCCACAAGCCCATGAGAGCGTTGCGTTACCGCGTCTTGGTGGGGCCTGGGCTCGCAACAGCCGAGGCGTAGTGGAGCAGCGGGTGGCGGCGACGCCGCGGCAATCGTTTCCGGCTTCTCAACACTTGTAATCAAGATCGCAACGGCGAGACCCCGGCAACGCTTCCCAGCGCATCACTTGACCCTCAGACCGCCGGTGGTCAAGTCCGCAACGAGTGAGCGGGACGCGTCGGGTTCCCGCGGAATTGTCGGTGCCTGCTGGTTGAATGACCTCATGTTCTCTTCCGCCAGCCAGCATCTCGACGACCTCGCCGCGTTCGTTGCCGCCTCTCCCACCAGCTTTCACGCCGCTCAAACAGTCGCGGATCGGCTGACTGCGGCCGGGTTCGTAGAGGCCGATGAACGGGGCGCCTTCCCCGCCGGTGGCGGCCGGTTCTTCGTGAAGCGCGGGGGAGCGGTGATCGCGTGGCGGCAGCCGGAGCGGTTTGACGGCAGTACCGGGTTGCGGGTCGTCGGCGCGCACACCGACTCGCCGGCGTTCAAGGTCAAGCCGGATGTGGACTTCACCACCCGTGGGTGGCGGCAGCTGGCCGTCGAGATCTACGGCGGCATGCTGGTCAACTCGTGGCTGGACCGCGACCTCGGGGTCGCCGGCCGCCTCGTCACTCGCGACGGGGTGGCGCACCTGGTGCGGCTGGCATCGGTCGCGCGGATCCCGCAGCTGGCGATCCACCTCGATCGCGGCGTCAACGACGGCTTGAAGCTGGACCGCCAGGCCCACACCCAGCCGGTCCTGGGCCTGGAGACGAGCCCGGAGCTCCTAGCCGCGTTGGTCGAGCAGGCGGGCATCGCCCCGTCGGATGTGCTTGGCCACGACCTGTTCACCTTCGACTCGCAGGCACCGATGCGCATCGGGCTACAGGGCGAGCTGTTCGCCTCGGGCCGGCTCGACAATCTGAGCAGCACCCACGCGGCCCTCGCCGCGATTGAGGATCTGGGGGACGGCAGCGACCTGGTCGTCTACGCCACCTTCGATCACGAGGAGATCGGCTCGGAGACAGCCACGGGGGCGGCCGGGCCGTTCTTGTCGGATGTGCTGTCGCGGATCGCCGATGTCGCGGGCCTTGGCGGCGACGGCTTCAAGGCGCTCATCGCGCGCGGGTCGTGCATCTCGGCCGATGCGGGGCACCTCGTGCACCCCAACTACCAGCAGCACCACGATCCGCGCGTCGATCTGCGGCCCGGCGGCGGCCCGATGCTGAAGGTCAACGCCAACCAGCGCTACGCCACGAATGCGCAGACGGAGGCGATCTGGAACTTGGCGTGCGAGCGTGCAGGCGTGCCGCACCAAGTGTTCGTGTCGAACAACGCGATGCCTTGCGGCTCCACCATCGGGCCGATCACGGCGACGCGTCTGGGGCTGGCCACGGTCGACGTCGGCATTGGGCTGCTGTCGATGCACTCGGCTCGGGAACTGTGCGGCGCCGACGACCCGCACTACCTGGCGCAAGCACTGCGAGCCTACTTCGAGGGGTAAACGTGTTGCAGGCCCGCCAGGCGGCGCCCCAAGGAGAGAAAGGGCGGCGCAGCGGGCCTGCTGAGCGCTCGTGGCATAGCGCTAACGGTGCTCCTGAACACCTGTTCGCGACTTCCGTCGTTCACTGAGGAAACCCTAACTCGCTGATTTGAGAAACGCAAGCCTGACGTAAATCCAGGTTGGCATCGGCGTGTCGGGCATCATCGGGGGCGGTGCCGTAGACTTCCGCGTCGTGGCCCTCACCATAGGAATCGTCGGTCTCCCGAACGCCGGCAAGTCGACCCTGTTCAACGCGCTGACCCGCAACAACGTGCTGGCGGCCAACTACCCGTTCGCGACGATCGAGCCGAACGTCGGCGTCGTCGGCGTGCCCGAGCCGCGCCTGAAGGTGTTGGCCGAGATGTACGGCTCGGAGAAGATCATTCCGGCGGCGGTCAGCTTCGTCGACATCGCCGGCATCGTGCGCGGCGCTTCGCAGGGTGAGGGGATGGGTAACGCGTTCCTCGCGAACATCCGCGAGGCCGACGCGATCTGCCAAGTGACTAGGGTCTTCGAGGATGAGGATGTCACGCACGTCGACGGCAAGGTCGACCCGGCCGGCGACATCGACACGATCACCACCGAGCTGATCCTCGCCGACCTCCAGACCTTGGAGAAGGCGATGCCGCGTATCGAGAAGGAGGCGCGGATCAAGAAGGAGGCGCAGCCGAAGCTGGCGGCGATGAAAGCAGCGGTGGAGGTCCTGGAGTCGGGCCGCCGAGTCCACGGCGCCAGCCTGGAGACGGACCTGCTGAGGGACCTGTTCCTGCTGACATCGAAGCCCTTCATCTACGTGTTCAACTGCGACCAGGACGAACTCGCCGATGAGGACCTCAAAGCAAGGATGCGCGAGGTCGTGACCCCAGCAGAGGCCATCTTCCTGGACGCCAAGTTCGAATCCGAACTCGTAGAGATGGACGAAGAAGAAGGTCGCGCCTTCCTGGAAGAGATGGGCATCGAAGAACCGGGCCTCGACGTCCTAGCGAGAGTCGGCTACGCGACGCTAGGCCTCCAGTCCTACCTGACCGCGGGCCCGAAGGAGGCCAGGGCCTGGACGATCCCGCAGGGGGCGACGGCCCCAGAAGCGGCAGGCGTCATCCACACGGACTTCCAAAAAGGCTTCATCAAGGCCCAGGTGGTCAGTTTCGACGACCTGGTAGCGGCCGGATCGGAAGCAGCAGCCAAGTCAGCCGGTAGGCTACGCCTGGAGGGCAAGGATTATGTCATGCAAGACGGAGATGTGGTCGAGTTCCGAACGGGCCTTACGCCTGGAGCCAAGAGATGATCAACACCGACGCGGGGGCGTACTGGATCCGGGCTGCGTTGCAGGTTAACCCGTTTACTTATGAGGGCCGGAACGCGCCGAAGAAGTTCTTCAAGGACGAGGACACCTATAACTCCGCGCTCTTGGACGCGTGCGAGGAAATGGGTATCGGCATGATCGCTGTGACTGATCACTGGCGAGCTGACTCTGCGATGGGGCTGATCAAGGCGTCCGAATCCCGGGGTATCGTAGCGCTCCCGGGGTTCGAGGCGAATTCGTCGGAGGGTATCCACATCCTGGTCATCTTCGAGGCTGGGACGCCCATTGCGACGATCGATGCTGCCATCGGTCGGTGCGGAGCCACCCCAGGGTGCGACAACGGGACTACTGGCGAGCAGCCCTACGCGAAGATCATGGAGCAGATGACCGCTGCTGGAGCGTTGCCTGTTCCCGCCCACGTGAACGTGAAGCCTTCCGGGCTGCTGACGACACGCTCGGGTCAGCCGCTTGCGGCGATGATTTTGCACGAGGATCTTCATGCCATTGGCGTATCGCCAAATGCCGAACCAGCCAAGGATCAGGAGGCGGTGGTCGCCGGGAGCGGAATCTTCGAGCGTGTTCACCCTTTGGCAGTGATCCATGCCGACGATGTTATGGGGCCTCGTCAGGTGCGTCAGGCCGGTGCAAGCACATGGTTCAAGGTCAGCTCGTGCTCGCTTGAGAGCTTGAAACTTGCTGTGAGGACACCAGAGACGAGAGTGTCCCTCAATGACCCACAGCCAAAGCTGCGGTCACGTATCAAAAGTGTGTCTTGGGTCGGGGGATACCTCGATGGCGTTACCGTGCCGATCTCCTCTGACCTGACAGCGCTCATCGGCGGCAGGGGCGCTGGAAAGTCGACCGTGATTGAGAGTATTCGTTACGCACTCGACATTAGACCCATATCTAACCAGATGGAAAAAGACCACAAATCAATCGTCGAGCACGTGCTGAACGCAGGGACAATCGTGCGGGTTGAGGTCGAGAGTGCCTCTCCAATCGTACAGAATTTCACCATTCAGCGCGAGGTGCCTCATCCACCCATAGTGCTGGATGCTCTGGGTGCCCCTACCAATCTCACTCCAGCGGATGCGATCGGTGCTGTAGAGGTGTTCGGACAACACGAACTAGCAGAGCTTTCCAGTGACCCCGGGAGCATTGCTGAGCTCATCTTGCGGTTCGATGGCTACGCCGGAGAATCTCCGGCGCTAGCTGAAGTGCGCGAGCGATTGCGTCTGAATCGGGAAGACCTGGTGCGCGCCGAGAGTTCCAAAGCCAGTCTTGAAGATGATCAGACGCAGGCTGATCGACTCGAGGAACAGCTCGATCGCTACAAAGATACCGATGTTCCGGGCAAGCTTCGTGGGCATGAGCGGCTCGCGCTGGATGAAGCTGTATTCACCGAGGGGTCATCGCGCGTGGATGCGGACAAGAGGTCGCTGGATCAGTACAGAAAGTCAACATCCCTATCTGATCTCGTCGCGACTATCGAAGGCGTAGACAACTCGCCACGGATGGAGCATCTATCCCGAGTGACGTCGGCATTGGAGGGTCTGCACCGTGCGTTGGCAGACCTTGCCAAGCAAGCTGTGACCGCTATCGAAGCAGCGCAGAGCGAAATCAGCGCGGCTCGGACTGAGTGGGACCAGGTTGCCAGAGGCGAGAGAGAGAACTACGGCGAGGTGCTCCGAGAGCTTGCAGAGGCAGGGCTTGATCCTGCGACGTATATCGATGCCCAGGCGAAGTTAGTCTCGCTCAAGGCGGCGAAGCCTCGCTTGAATGCAGCTGTCAAGGATGTGAGCGAGCTGCTCAAGGCACGTGGCGTGATGCTCGATGAACTGCGTACTCATGAGACTGCTGCGACCGAGCGCCTCCATGGAGCGATCAGGTCAGCGAACGAGTCGACTGATGGTGTCGTGGTAGTGAGGCCTACACCTGCCACGGATCGCTCCCATGTCATCGACATGATCAAAGCCAAGGTCTCTGGCAAAAGGACCCAGATCGTCGCCGCCGTGAATGATCCATCGTTCTCTCCGCAGAAGCTCGCGCAGGCGATAAGGGGCGGCAATGAAGCACTCGCTGAGTTGGGGATTAAGGGAGCGCAGGCATCGAGTCTGATCGAGGCCGGTGAGGAGTTGGCCCGTGAACTGGAGGAGCTCACTGTAGGTCTCGCAGTCGAAGTGCTTCTCAAGCTTGACGGAGTGCAAGGGCTTCGGAGTCTGGGGCAACTTTCGAAGGGGCAGCGGGCAACCGCTCTGCTACTCCTTCTGCTTGGAGCCTCGGATGTACCTCTGATCATCGATCAGCCGGAAGACGACCTTGACAACAGCTTCATCTACAGGGGGGTAGTCCGACATCTACGAGAGTTGAAGGGGAAACGACAGATCATCGTTAGCACACATAACGCAAATGTGCCGGTGCTTGGTGATGCCGAACTAATTGTGGCTCTCGAGAGTGACGGGAGCCACGGACGCCCGACCGAGGCTGGAGTTGGCTCTCTCGACGATCGCACGGTGCGCGCTCTAGTGGAGGACATCCTAGAGGGCGGCTCTGTTGCCTTTGAAGCCCGTCAGCATCTCTACGGGTTCTGATTCGAGCCTCGGCTCGTCCTTGGGGCAGCGGCGGTGAAGCTTGGACGGCCCCGGAAGTGGAGGTGTGCCAGCTGAGGACTAGACAGATGGCCCTCAGGATACCGTCGAGTTTAGGTTCAACGAGGCTTATTCACAGAATCCCAAAGATGATTCCTGTGATGGCGTTGATTGTGGTT
>CAMCJC010000160.1 GCA_945875065.1 uncultured Propionibacteriaceae bacterium
TGGGAGCCTGCGAAGCATGGTTTCCGTGCTGGACCTGATCCGAAGCGGCAGCGCCCAGACCAAGCCCGAGTTGGTGCGGCAGTCGCAGCTGGCGCGCAACGTAGTGACCGACCGCGTCGAGCGGCTCCAAGGGCTCGGCCTCATCCGCGACGGGGATCTTCAAAACTCCACCGGTGGGCGCGCACCGCGATCCCTCGAGCTCGTGCGTGACGCCGGACTCGTCTACGCGGCTGAGCTTGGCGCGACGCTCTTAG
Source organism: uncultured Propionibacteriaceae bacterium (assembly GCA_945875065.1). Taxonomy (GTDB): domain Bacteria; phylum Actinomycetota; class Actinomycetes; order Propionibacteriales; family Propionibacteriaceae; genus Arachnia. The sequence continues at coordinate 255 of CAMCJC010000160.1, forward strand.
AGGTAGGCGTCGCGAACCTGTCCGGGGAGCTGCTGGCCTCGAAGGAAATGCCCATCGATATGAAGGATGGGCCGGTCAGGACGCTCGAGACCGTCTATCGAGAACTCACGAAACTCGGCGCAGAGATGGCGCCCAGCGTCTGGGGGATGGGGATCGGGCTGCCCGGCCCCGTCGAGTGGGAATCCGGGAAGCCGTATGCGCCGCCGATCATGCCTGGCTGGGACGGATTCGACGTCCGTGGTTTTTTTACCGAGCGCCTCGGCTGCCCGGTATGGGTGGACAACGACGTCAACATGATGGCGGTTGGCGAGCTCCGTGCCGGTGTTGCGCAGGGGCATGCCAACGCGGTCTATGTGAAGGTCGGCACGGGGATCGGCTCGGGCATCGTCTCTCGCGGCAAGCTGCATCGAGGAGCACAGGGCGCGGCGGGGGATATCGGGCACATTTCGGTGGCTCCGGACAGCACCGAGCTGTGCCGCTGCGGCAATCACGGCTGTCTGGAGGCGGTTGCCGGCGGCGCGTACCTCGTCGGGGCGTTGGGCGAGGCCCTCACGAATCCGGAGGCGACGCAACTCGCGGAGATTTGCGCGACCGACGGTCGCACTGTCGATGCCATTGTGCGGGCCGCTCGCTTCGGCGATGCCGTGGCGATCCGACTGTTGACCGACTCCGCGCGGATTGTCGGTGGCGTGTTGGCGCAGCTGGTGAACTTGCTCAACCCGTCGATGATCGTGATCGGTGGGCGCGTCGGGCGATCGCTCGACCGATACCTCGCAACGCTGCGTCAGGCCATCCTGCGTCGTTCCTTGCCGCTCGCGACCAGGTCGTTGGAGGTCGTCGTCTCTCCGCTGGGTGACGAGGCGGGGCTCGTAGGCGCCGCGTTCACTGCAGTCGATCAGCTGCTGTCTGAGGAAGGCATCGCCCGCCTCATGCAGAAGCAAGCCCTCGTCGGCGCCGGTTAGGCCTGGCGCACCTGCCACCAGCGGCGATTTCGAGGGGGAGTCTCGCCGAAGCGTGTACGGGGGCAGATGGTGGGCAGGGCAGTTGCTATCCCGGTACTACGCGTCACATGCGACGTGTTTCGGACCGTTTTTCGACTGCGTGTGACGCGTAGTACCGATTGTCGACTTTTGTGTCGGCACCGGCAGCTCACCGGCTTGGTGCGACGCGGTCAGTCGCCGAGGGCTTCGTGGCCGGCCGGATCCAGCCCTTGGGCTCGGTGCGCCTGTAGGGCTCTAGCACCTAGGTATTCTCTGTCCGCGGCCTTCCCGATGAGCGTTTCGGCCTCGGCCCGGTCGATGGGGCCGTTTTGGAGGATCTCGGCTAATGCGGGGCACTTGTCGAGTAGTTCTTGCCGCCGAGCATCCAGCTGGTAGGCGCGTCCGGTTTTTGCTCGGTGCAGCACGGCCTCGATCGCGAGTAGGATGCGAGCTCTCTGCTCGCCCCGATATGGGACTGGAACAGGAAGCTATCCCATGGCTGATCCTCGCGAAGGTGCACCGACACCGAGGCGCTCGACAATATGTCGTTAACCTCTCAGACCCACGACCTCAGTTCTGCAACCTCGCGGCGCAGCTTTGCGATGTCATCTGTCATCTTAAATAGCCTCCTCAACTTGCTTTGGATTCATGTGGGAGTCGCCTTTGTAACCTTAGCCACAGTGTTGGAGCGGCTCGGCTGCTCGCGGATGTCGAGTGCCAGGGAACCCGGTAGGCCTTCATCCTGCACTCACGCTTGCCGCCGTTGGGCGGTTGTGCGCGACGCATTCAGTCTCCAAGCGCTTCGTGTGCTGCCCGTCCCAGGCCGCGGGCTCGGTGTGCGGCCAAGGCCTGGGTGCCTAGTTGCTTGTCGCCGAGGACTTTCCCGAGGAGACGCTCCGCCTCAGCTCGGTCGATGGGTCCGTCTTGGAGTAGTGTCTCCGAGTCGGAGAACCGTCTGAGTAGCTCCTGCGCCATGGGGCCAAGCCGTTTTGCGCGTCCGGTTCTTGCGCGGTACAGCACAGCCCCGACAGCCAGCCAGAGAACTCTCCGCCGCTCTCCCCCTATGCAGTTCTGAGCTTGGAATGCCTCCCACGCCTCGTCGTCCCGGTACTGCATCGCCACCGAAGCGCTTCGCAGCACTTCGCCCAACTCGTTGAGCTGCCGCCGCAGCTGTTCAACCTCGCGACGCAGCTCCTCGAGTTCATCAGCCATTGCCGTCGACCTCGTCGAGTCGTCTCGACTCACAGGGCTGCTCGGACCAACGCATTTACGGTTCCGGCAAGGAGGGTGGCTGTTCCGTAATCGAAACGCTGCTCTAGGAGTTGCCTAACCTGAATCTCAGGTCTGTCACTAGCAAGATCAGGCAGGTTGGCGACGTCCTCGAGGGCATCCGCGATCTCTTGGGATTGAGTGAGGATGGTGTCGACCGCAGCGTCGTCCAGATACTCTCCGGCGAGGCTGATGAAGGTCTGCGGAGCCGTCCGGAGCAGCCGCGCGATGCCCCGCAGTTCCAACTGGACGAGGTAGGTGGTGATGCCTTCGGCGCCATCGCCTTGCCTAGCCGACTCGGGTCGGCTCTGGCGGATGGTCTCTAGGGTGGCGGGGGTGGAGGTCGACTCCACCGCCACCGCCCAGTCGCGCAGGTCGGCGGCGGATTGGGTATCGCCCGCATCTTCAGCGGCTTCGGCGGCGGCCCTTAAGCCTGCTGCCTTCTCCTGATTCGACTGACCATCACCGTCTAACTGGCTGGAAGCAACGGCGACCGACACTGCCCCATCGGGTGATGCGCCCCACGCAATCGGGCTAAGGCCCAAAGAGAAAAGGCATATCACTGTTCCAGCGGCAATATGGCGAAACGACCTATTGGAAATCCTTGCCTCCTTATGGCGCGAAAGAGATATTCCGGATCTCGCATAGGGATATCTCTGTTAGTTTCGACACTGCTCAATTTAGCTCGCCAGCTAACCCGGGCCAAGGAATTTGCTCAGACTGTTTTGCTGACTAACTTTCGTCAGCCGCCCGATTGGTCGCCGAGAATCTCGTGCCCTGCACGCCTCAACCCCGGGTGGAGATGCGACGTCCGTTCGCCCTCTCGCCGAGGAGCTCGGAGAGTGCGCCGAGCGTGTGACTCCCGGGTGACCGGGCCGGCGCCCACGAGGGTGAACAGCGATGACTGGGTCTAGAGTCCCGACCAAGAGAAGCTGTTTCGTCGAATCCCAAATAAACCGGATCATCGGACGTTCGATGCTGAGCGGGTCCTAGTGCAGTTCGTCGTGAGGGCGAGGTGTAGGTCCGCCTAGGTAGTGTCTGCGGCCGCTCTCGAGGCGGTCCTGCACCCCTGAACGCTGCCGGCGGTGTGGGGTTTCCCGCAGCCGTAGTCCAGAGGCGTGGCGCTGGTGTCTTGAAGGCCGCGCCAGCGCTTGAGTAGGAGGCCGCCGAGGCCTGCCCTCCGATGTGAGGGGGAGCCAACAGGCCCGGGACCTGTCGGCAGGTGGCGGCTCGGACGCTGAGCGTCTTTTCGGGATACGGCAAATGCTCATGAGTACAAATAGAAGTTTGTGTTAGATTGAGAGCCTAACCGAGGAGGCAACCTGTGGGAGCAGAAGAAGCTGTCGACGTCGATGTGGCGTTGCGCGCCCTGTCGGACTCGAATCGGCGAGCGATCTTGCGCGTGATCCGCTCGGAGCCTCGGGCGGTGGGTGAAGTGGCGCAGCAGGTCGGGCTGTCGCAGCAGACGACCTCGCACCACCTGCGGACACTCGCCCGCGCAGGCCTGGCAACGGTTACCGCGGATCGAACGCGCCACCTTTACGCGCTCAACACGGATGGGCTGGCCGCCGTTCAGTCCTATCTTGATGACTTCTGGCCCGGCAAACTCGCCGCCTTGAAGATGGCGATCGAGCAGTCGCATGGCTGAGTTTCGAGACTGGATCGAGATTGCGGCGGACCCGGAGGTCGTGTTCGAGTACCTGACCACGAACGAGGGGATGACGGCTTGGCTTGGGCAGTATGCCGACCTAGACCCCGCGCCCGGTGGTCAGTTCGCGGTTGACATCGCCGGATACCCGGTTCGGGGTGAGTACCTCGTGGTCGAGCCGCCGCGACGCGTCGTGATCTCTTGGGGTTTTCCCGGCAGCGATGAGTTGCCAGCCGGGGCGTCGCGAGTCGAGTTCGTGCTGACTGCGATCTCGGCAGGCACGCGCGTCGAGCTACGGCACTTGGATCTCCCCGAGACCGCGGTTCCCGGGCACGCCCACGGCTGGGCCAATTTCTTGCCGCGCCTGCGTGCCATTGGTAACGGACAAGATCCAGGCCCCGGCGATTGGCAGCCCCTCAACGACTGACCTGACAACTACGAATAGGAGATGGCATGACCCAGATGACCGCTTACGACGTCGTCAAGCACTACCACGAGGCTTGGACGACCGGGGACATTGAAACCGCGATGTCCTACGTCGCCGACAACATCATCTGCCGCGCCCCCGGCGTCGATCTAGAGGGCAAGCCGGCCTACAGGGGCTTCATCGCCGGGTTTGCGCCGAAGCTGGTGGGGATCGGGGAGGTCGCGGAGTTCGTCGATGGTGAACGGGTCGCGCTGTTCTACTACCCCCAAACCGCCGCTACGAGCACTGCCCCATGTGCGGAGCTGTTCACGGTACGGGATGGCAAGATCGCGGCCAGCATCCTGATCTTCGACCGCCTCTCCTATGCCCCGCCGGCCCACGGCTGACGGGCATGAGCGACGAGCAAGCCGACTTGGTCCGGTGCCTGCGGTACCTGCTGCCCGACTACGTGCGCGAGGTATCGATGTTCGGTGGCCGGGCGCTGATGCTGGGGGACAAGATGGTTGTCAGCGCACGAAAGGACGGCAGTCTGCTGGTTCGCATCGACCCGGCCCAGTATGACGAACTCGTCGCCGAACCCGGTGTATCGCGGGCGGAGATGGGGGGCGAGGAGGGTGATGAGTCGTGGGTGGATCAGCGTCGAGCCCGAGAACCCGGGCGGTCCGGAACTGGAGCGCTGGGTGAGCATCGCCGTCGCATATAACCGGTCGAATGCCGCCCGCCGCTCTGACTGCACGGTCGCTGCGCCAGCCGGTCGTGTTGGTCTGGGTGGAACCGAAGAAGCGACCTCGGCCACGCCTCGCGGACGCGGATTGTAGATGCTCTGTGAGTATCCGGCGCACAGGGTGGAAGCATGAACGGGATGACAGGTCAGGCCGGGATTCACCTGGACATAGCATCGGTGTAGACGCGCGCTCTCTTGTCAAAGCCGCTGATCGGCAGCAGTAGTTCAGCGCTGATCCTTGCCCGTGTCGGGCGACCTTACTTACCGGTGATGAACACTCGGTGAGTCGCCTAGTCGAATGTTGCTGTTGGCCGCTAGAGTTAGCCCATGCGAAGACGTGTTGTGACTCCCGATGAGCAGGGGATGGTGATGTCCCCCGATCGGACAGTGCTCGTCTCGAAGGTGGAAACGGAAACCGCAAGCAGCTTACCCAAGATTGTCAGCCTCTTCTCGGGGGCTGGAGGGTTGGACCTCGGTTTCAAGCAGGCTGGCTTCACGCTGACTTTCGCGGTGGATGTGTCTCCCGCCGCCATGCAGACTCATCAGCGGAACTTCAAGGAGGCGAAGTCGGTAGTAGCCGACCTAGAGCATCTCGGCCCTGACGGCGTCCTGGCGCATCTGGATGACCTTGTTGAGCCAGGCGAATCCATTGGCGTGATTGGCGGGCCACCGTGTCAAGGATTCTCCCGGGCGAATACTGGCTCCGCCTCCTACGACCGGCGCAACCGACTCCCCCTGCTCTACCTTCAGATAGTCGAGGCGCTTCAGAGGAAGTATGATGTTGAGTTCGTGCTGTTTGAGAACGTCTTGGGGATTCGTGACGCGAAGCATTCAGTGACATTCCGTGGTATTTTATCAAAGTTTGAGGATATCGGTCTCGTGTCCGATGTAAACGAGTATTCAGCCCTCGACTATGGAGTTGCCCAGACGCGAAATCGTGTTATCATCTCTGGTTTTAAGAGCGAAGATGTGGCTCGAGAGTTCAAGCCACAGAAGGTTGATGCGGGCGAGCTCACCGTGGACT
>CAMCJC010000161.1 GCA_945875065.1 uncultured Propionibacteriaceae bacterium
TTGGTAGCGCACCTGCTTTGCAAGCAGGAGGTTACGAGTTCGAGTCCCATTGGCTCCACCAGATTGGATGTATTAGAACACCTGACATCGGTTGATGTGGGTGCGAGGGCGGCGAACGGCTCGTTGAGCTGGATCGCCGCTTTTTCGTCTTCGATGATGAGGATGCGTTGGTAGCAGTCGGCGACGAGTTGTTCGGCGATGCCTACGGGCACGGCCTTCCTCGTGCAGCGGGTGCGTTTAGTGGCTCGGCCGGTGCAGATGTAGTAGGCGTAGCGGATGCCTTGTTTGTTACGGGCGTAGTCGAGCTGCAACCGCGCGTTGCAGGTGCCGCAGTACAGGATGCCCTTCAAGTTGAGTCCCTCATAGTGGTGTAGGCGTGGTGGCTGGCTCTGGACGTCAGGGCGGTCACCGCGTGATCCTTGAGTTTTTCTCTCACAACTCTCTCGAAGGACCATCACGATGACCGCTCCTCATATTGTCGACCCTGCCCATGTTCTTGGCGAGTTGCTTGCTGAAGCGTCTGCGGACATGATGCGCAGCTTGTTGCAGACCATGCTGAACGCGCTGCTCAGTGCTGATGCTGATGCGGTGGTCGGCGCCGAGTACGGCCAGCCCACTCCGGGGCGGGCCGCGTAACGCAATGGCTACCGTTACCGCGCTTTGGACACCCGCACCGGCATGATCGAGCTCGCGATCCCGAAACTGCGCACTGGCTCCTACTTCCCCAAGTGGCTCCTGGAGCGCCGCAAGCGCGCCGAGACTGCCCTGATCACCGTGGTCGCTGACTGCTACCTTGCCGGCGTGTCCACGCGCCGGATGGACAAACTAGTCAAAACCTTGGGCATCGACCGGCTCTCGAAGTCCCAGGTGAGCCGGATGGCCGCCGAGCTGGACGAACACGTCGACCAGTTCCGCCATCGCCCCCCGGGGCGAGGCCGGGCCGTTCACCTTCATCACCGCTGACGCCCTCACCATGAAGGTCCGTGAGGGCGGCCGCGTCATCAACACGGTCGTGATGCTCGCGACCGGCGTGAACGCCGACGGGCACCGCGAAGTCCTCGGCCTGCACGTCGCCACGAGCGAGACCGGCCCGACTTGGAACGAGTTCTTCGCCGACCTGGTCGCCCGCGGCCTGACCGGGGTCCGGCTCGTGACCTCCGACGCCCATCAAGGCCTCGTGGAAGCGATCGCGGCGAACCTGCCCGGAGCATCCTGGCAACGTTGCCGCACCCACTACTCAGCGAACCTGATGGCCATCACCCCGAAAAGCCTCTGGCCGACGGTCAAGGCCATGCTCCACTTGGTCTACGACCAGCCCCACACCCACGCCATCCACGCCCGGGCCGACCGGTTGCTCGACTACACCAGCGACAAGCTCCCCGCCGTCACCGACCACCTCGACCACGCCCGGGCCGACATCCTCACCTTCACCAGCTTCCCCGTCGAGGTCTGGCACCAGATCTGGTCGAACAACCCCACCGAACGCCTCAACCGGGAAATCCGCCGCCGCACCAACAGCGTCGGGATCTTCCCCAACAGGGAAGCGATCATCCGGCTCGTCGGCGCCGTCCTGACCGAGCAAACCGACGAATGGGCCGAAGGACGCCGCTACCTCGGCCTCGAAATCCTCGCCAAAAGCCGCATGGCCCTCATCACCAACCAGCCCGAACAGGACACCACCATGCCCGCACTCGCCAGCTAACCCCGCCCTACAAGATCACCAACGGCTACACCACTACCCGGGACTTGACCCTACGAGGAGGGGGACGCTCGGGTACTGGCTCGGTTGGAGTATGTGGACACCACCGCTCGCGCCTTCGACCTCACACACGGGAGCGTCCATCTGCCGCATTCCTACGACGCCGACCATGTGCGGGCGATCCACCGGTAACTGTTCCAGGATGTCTATGAGTGGGCGGGGGAGTTCCGCAGCGTGAATATGTCCAAGGGCTTCTCCTCTTTCGCTGATGTTCGTACTGGCGAGATCGACCGGTATCGGACTGATGTGCGTCGTCTTGTTGAGGGAACCAGGTGGGGGAGGCTGGACAGTGAGGGATTTGCGCGGGCTAGTGCTGATGTGTTTGCGTACCTGAACCAGGCGCACCCCTTCCGGGAGGGCAACGGGCGCACCTCCAAGGTCTTTATGGAGCATGTGGCTGAACAGTCGCGTTTTACCTTTGACTTCGGTCGGGTGAGTCCTGCGCTGTGGAACCAGGCCAGCATGTTGTCAGGGCCTGATCTTGGACGCTACGAGCCGGTGCCTGATTCGCTAGTGCCGGTGTTTCGTGCGATCGCTGTGCCGCGTACAAGCGGTTCACCGGAGTCGACGCGGTAGACGCATCTTGGAGCTCGCGGGGAGGGCTTGTCCAAGCCCGGAGAGCCGTGCACGTTTAGGACGTCGTCTTGCAACGAGCATGTACCCGCTGGCCAGTACCGTCGCTGCGCTCGACCACCCCGTAGATATCCGTAGACATTTGGATACGATGGGGATATGAAGACGATCACGGTCGGCCAGCTGCGGCAGAATCCGGCGGCGATGCTCGCGGAGGTCGAGGCGGGCGAGACCTACCGGATCACCCGTCACAGCCGGGAGATCGCCCGCATCATTCCGCGCAACCATGCGTTGGAGCTGATACCTGCCAAGCGTCGGACAGGATCACGCCTTGCGGACCTACCGCGACACGAGTTGCGCTCAGCGAATTCGATTAGCGAGCTGCTAGCGGACGAGCGTGACAGGTGACGATCTACTACCTCGACACATCGGTTGCCCTCCGCGCGCTATTGGGGCACTCGCCCTCAGCGGCGCTGTGGATCGATCGCACCACCGCTGATCATGAGCACACCGTCGTCTCGTCCAGGATCCTGAGAACCGAGCTGACCCGGGTGCTGCGACGTGAGGGTCTACCCGTGGCGTTACGGGATGAGGTCCTCGATGTGCTGAGTCTGGTTCCGGTGACTGAAGGGGTATTGGCTGCAGCAGAGGCCATCGAGAAACATGTGAAGACGCTGGATGCGATCCACCTGGGCTCGGTGATCGCGGCGGGACTCGATGCCACGATCGTCAGCCATGACGCGAATCTGCTGGCCGTCGCTGCACACCTCGGCTACCGCACGCTAGATCCGGTCCGCGAGTGACCCCGACGCCTCCCGGCCCCTGTCTACGACAGCCGCCACGGCTTCGATCTCGACGAGCGCGCCCAGCAGCATCTGGCCGCTGCCGAGGCCGCGCTCATCCCTGCTTAGTTCAACCAGTAGCCACGCCCAGTTCTTCGTTTGGATGAGGACGTGTTGGACCCAGCGGGGGTCGCCGGATTCGTAGAGGGCGAGGGCCGCGGTTACGCAGGCCTCGGCGTCGGTTTCTTTGAGGGCGGGTTTCTTCGACTGGGCCACTACCTGCTCGGCGGCGGTGTCGAGTACCTGCGGGGTGCGTTCCAGGCGGCATAGCAGCTTGACGTGGTTGCGGGGCTTGAGGGTGGTCCAGCCCAACACGGTCTCGGTTACCGGGTCGGCGACGGCTCTGGAGGTTTCGGCCATCGACACCAGGGCTTCGGCCTCAAGCGTCCCGGGGCGCGGGAGGGTGCGCAGTAGTGTGAGGGCGGTCACGGCCGAGGCGGTAGCGGCCCTGATGTCTAAGACACCTGACGCCATGCTCACCGAACCCGGCGATGACCCCGACCAGGTTGAGGAGTTCGTCGACGCCACGGATGCCGAGGGTGCTGGTGCAGCTCACTCGCACCGAACCGCCGCTCCATCGTCTCCGTTGCTCCGGTAGAGTTTCTTGAGGCCCAGGAGAGGGGAGTCCCGCTGTGACGACTAAGTTCGACATTGAGGAGCGCTGGCCCGAGCTGTTCGTAGAGCTCGACGAGGATCAGCGCCGCGCTGTGGTGCAGTCCCTCGCGTCCGGCTGGCACGAGGGCTTCGAGCCCACCCGTGAGGACGTGGAGAACCTGACCGACTATGCGCGGGGTGCGATCGACGCCGAGGAGTACCGCCGTCGTGCTCATGCCGCGGCCAGGCGTGTCAGTCAGCACACTCTCGTTTGAGTCCTGGCCGACCGTGCGTTACGACACCTGGGAATCGTACTTCTACCCTGAAACCTACGACCCAGTACGGGGCAGGGGACTCTGCGTAACCTCTACGAGGAGCGGGACGCTCGGGTATTGGCTCGGTTGGAGTATGTGGACACCACCGCTCGCGCCTTCGACCTCACGCACGGGAGCGTTCATCTGCCGCGTTCCTACGACGCCGATCATGTGCGGGCGATCCACCGGTACCTGTTCCAGGACGTCTATGAGTGGGCGGGTGAGTTTCGCAGCGTGAATATGGCCAAGGGAGTTGGCCGTGGTTTTGGGGATGTCAAGACCGGCGAGGTTGACCAGCTCCTCGAAGACGTGCGCCAGCGCGTCATCGGCACTGATTGGGAACGGCTGGACCGGGACACGTTCGCAGAGCGAGCCGCGACGGTGTTCGCCTACCTGAATCAGGCGCACCCGTTCCGTGAGGGCAACGGGCGCACGTCCAAGGTCTTCATGGAGCATGTGGCTGAACAGTCGCGTTTTACCTTCGACTTCGGTCGGGTGACCCCGGAGGTGTGGAATCAGGCATCGCACCTCAGCCGGCCTGACATGTTCTCCTACGCACCCGATCCGGCCTCGCTCGTGCCGGTATTCCGTGCGATCGCGGCGCCGCGCACAAGCGGTTCGTCGACGTCGCCGCAGTCTGCCCCTGGACGCTCGGCCGCGCGTGCGTCCTTTCCGCGGGCGGCGACTCAAGCGACCAACCTGCCGACACCGCAGACGGGACAGCAGAGCGGTCCCCAGGTGCGCCGAGGCGGTCCGTATATGCCGGGTCGAGGTAGCGGGACGGGGCGGGGAAGGTGATGAGTTCGTCGACATTGCGGAGACCGAGCGGGCTCAGCGGGACGGTCTTGCTGAGTCAGGGTGAGGTTTGGGACTGGTGGCAATGCCGAAACTCGTCACCGAAACCCTGGTGAACCGAAACTGTCACACGACCATTTCGATTGCTCTTAGATTGAAGCGATCCTCCCGAGGGGAGCCGACTCGACCCTCACGTCGCGTGAGGACCCAGGGTGGAGGGTGTGAGAGATGATGAGCACATGGACGAGGAGCAACGAGGCCAACGCGCTCGCAGAGCGTCACCTCGCGACGATCAGCCGCTGGTTCGACGCTGGACACGCGAAGCAGGTTGTCATCGCCCGGAGCTACTTGTCTGGTGGCGACTACCACGCACACTACGAGGGCGTCGCTAAGGGCCTGGGCGAGTGGCTGAAGGCGATCATCGACGCCAACGCCTCCGCCCATGGCGTCGATCCTTCTTCTGCCGTTTGGGCCTGACCCCTGTGCCGTCGCGTCCCCTCAGGAACCACAGGGGTGCTTGGGGACACGACGGCGCCTCAGTTCCGCGTTTGCGTCGTGAGGTCGCCGAGCTGCGGAAGGCTAACGAGATCCTCAAGGCCGAGAGCGTGTTTTTCGCGCGGGAGCTCGACCGGCCCTGACCGAGATGATCCGCTTCATCGATCAGTATCGAGAGCGGTTCGGGGTCGAGCTCATCTGCCGGATGCTACGTCTGGCAGTGCAGGGATTGGTCACCTCGCGTGGGTATCGCGCCGCGAAGGCGGTTGATGCGGCTGGCGGGCGTTGACCATGTTCTGCAGGAGCTGGCGCATCAAGTCCGGAGACGCCTGGGACAGCAGGTTGCCCAGCACGCGAGCAGGGTCGACAATATGAGGAGCGGTCATCGTGGTCGTTTCCTTTGAGAGAGCTTTCGTCTGTGAACTCGAAGAACCCCGGTGGCCGCCCTACCATCATCGACGGCAACGACCATCATGGGCCCTACACCACTCTAAGGGGCTCTATTCGGATTGTGTCCATGTGGATGAGCAGGGATGTCCCAGTGTGGACATTCACCACGCATATGCCTCGACAACGGGTGCGCATCTACGGTCCAGCGCGCACAGGTGATGCGTTCCGGCGACGGTTCGGGGAGCCAGCCGCTTCGCTGGTAGCTCGACTGTGTCGTCGTCCCGCCCTGCTCTAGTGCGGGAGTGCGCGAGGTATCGGTGCGGGCCTGCGGTATCGCGGTCGGGTTTGCGGCTCCCGCACGAAGGAATCGCACTCTAGAGTGTGAGACTCGCACTCAGGTGTCAGGCTGATGGCCATGACTGGGTTCGCTATCACGGGGTGAAGGACCCGGCCGCAGTGGGGCACGCGGTCGCTTCTCAAGCGCGCAGGGCAGTTGGGCCGCCCCCTTCATTCGGTCCGGTCGCTCTGTGAGTCGTCGGTTTCGATTTG
>CAMCJC010000162.1 GCA_945875065.1 uncultured Propionibacteriaceae bacterium
CAGCCCGGAGTTGCCGCCGTCGTGGCTGATGGTGGAGGTGCTGAGCCTGGGGCAGCTGGTCCGGGCGTATCGCAACCTGAAACGCGCCAAGCACCGCGATGCGGTCGCGAGGGCGCTGGGCCTGACCGATCCTGTTCTTCAGAGCTGGCTCGACTGCTTCGTGCGCGTCCGTAACATCTGTGCCCATCACGAGCGGCTGTGGGACGCGCACTTGCCGTCATACCCGACGGTCCCGCCCGACGACGTGCCCTGGCCGCGCCCTTGGAACGACGCGGTGGGAGCCACGTTCCACGCGGTGGCGGCGGCTATCGGATCGCTGATGCTTGAGGTCGCGGCGGGCGACGGCTGGCCTGCCCGGCTGCGACAGCTGCTGTCGGGCAGGCCGGAGGCAGTTCAGATGGGCTTCAGATCGGGCTGGGACTCTAACGACTTCTGGCGCTGAGGGGTGGCGTCCGTCTTTCCCCGATGAGCAGAACCTCGCGGTGATACAACGACGATCCACTTGCCCGGATACTCATATTGCCGGCCGAGCCAACTCCCTCGCCCTCCTTACACCGGCAATGGGTCAGTCAAGACGGCCAAGACCGTGCCTCTCTCCGGGGATGAGCTGAGAACGAACTATGGCGACCTGTAGAGAAGAGTCGACAATAGAGGCTGTTTAGGTCTGCTTAAGTTGGCTTCGTTGACCTCTTGGTGCGAGTTAGTTTTCGACGTCGTTTAGAGAGTCCTTCTGAGTTCTTAGGCTAGCTAGGTCTAACGCCGTCACGATGATAATCACTGTGAACAGAAAAGGGCGGGTCAGTCCGGAGGTGGCCAAGATTGCCCCTGAGATACAGAAAGCGGCTGCAGCTGTCTGGATAACTGGGTAGAGGACACTTTGTTTCCTGACTGTGAGAGATGTAAGTATGAAAGTTGAAACAATAAGGATTGCTCCGCATATGATTCCAGGAGTGGTGCCGATATAGCCGAAATGGACCAATAGTCCCACTGCGAGAACCGTCAAGCTCGCCCGTGTGAGGGCATGAGTCCGCGCTGTGCGCACGTGTCCTGTGCTGCTCAACTCGCCCACGGCGTCGAGCACCAGATCGTGCCAGCGGCGAGGGAGGCCACGAGTCCCGCAACGCCGCCGCGGATGGCTGCTCGGCCAAGAATTCGTATGATAGCTCGTGCCGGGCGCTCGAATCTCTTGGCCTTTAGGTCGGAGAGTGCATCGCTTGAGAGGAGTTCGAAGAGGGCGCCGAATCCTGCGTAGTTGATCGTACAGCGGGCCCACTCAGTAGAGCCGATGGCGTGCTCGGCGCCGGGTGCCTCCTCCGGTAGGGGTGAGTTTAGGGCGTGCGAGATAGTGTTCAGGTCGGCTAGGGAAATACCGTCTCGGATGGCGGCTTGCTCGTTGACAAGCCAAGTCCCGGAACTGTCCTGTGTCAGATGCTCGTTGAACAGTTTCTTGAGATCGACTTCGGCTTGGTCGAGATCGGTCATTACTACTGTGTTTTCGTGGGTGCGGTCGGCTGCGCTGGCGGATTCGATGTGCGATGGCGCTGACATCGATATTAGGGCAATCGCAAGGGCGAGTACTGTGATGCGTACTTTGAGCCTCATGCAGCTACGTTAGACAACAGTGGGATGGTGGTCAATGATGTGATACTCCGCTGGGGACATCTTTTCGGGTGGCTGACTTTTGGGCAATAACGATCGCAGGTCTCCGGTGTCCAACAACTCCCAGAGCCGGCAATTGCGAGGCCGTGACGAGCTAGATGGCGGAGGGCGAGTCGGCCACGCGCGCTCAGAGGTTACGACTCATGATCGGCTACCCAGATGGGGAAACCTCGCCTCCCACAGTTCCCTGACACGCGTCGGGAGTACGAGCCTGCTCCACACCGCCTGGAGTAGGTCGGGGTTAAGCAGGGTGCCCTGCTCCGTCTCGTCGCCTTCAACCACCAAGAAGCGGTAGGCCTCGGCCAGCTCGACTTCATCGTCCAGGCTGAATTGGCGGTCTGGGGCTCTCCAAAAGACTGTCATCGGGAGTCGCAAGCTGCCTGCCGCTGGTCCGCAGAGGTCCGACCAGCGTTCGGGTGCGTAGTAGGGTCGGATGTCTCGGAAGAAGACCCGCGTGTCGCTCATCCCGGGTACCTCCTCCTAGCTGGCGCCGACGTCACGTCCAGTCTGCGGGCGCCAACGCCTCGTGACGCCGGTACAACGCGTCACAATCGTCGGTTGGGAGCGATGTCAGCCACCGTGTGACGCGTTGTACTGAATTGTCGACTTTTCCGTGTCGCGCACCGAGCCCGTCCGGGACCCGCCCCGCTCCCGTGCACGAATCGCCGTTTCGGGCAAGGGGGTGGATCTGTGACTAGGGGTTTTGTCGGCCTCGTTCACCTGGCCCGGCGATTCGTGCACGAGTCCCGGGGTGGATGGTGGCTTGCGTCCACAGAAACCTACGGTACCGTAAGCTACGGAAGCGTAGGTTAGCGATTGGAGAATCATGTGCCAAGCTGCCGCTCAGGTCATCCGCCCCGATGCCCGGGGTCGCGCGCTCGACGACGACCCTTCCACGGGCGGAGTTTCCTTTCGCCCCTTGTCAGCCGCGGACGCTGGTGGGGCGTCGTCTCTCGGCCCCGCGCTTGGGGACGACGGGGGTCCCATGGTTCAACTGCTTGATGCCTCGGGGCGGCGCTGGCCCGACGAGCATTTCGACTTCCCCGACGTCGATGTCCTGCCTAACTGGCTGCGCGACATGGTGCTGGCTAGGCGTTTCGACTCGGAGGCGACCGCTTTGCAGCGGCACGGCGAGCTCGCGTTGTGGCCCCCGTGCCTCGGGCAGGAGGCTGCGCAGGTCGGGGCCGCCCGGGCCCTCGGCGACCGCGACGTCGCGTTCCCCAGCTACCGCGAGCACGCCGTCGTCCTGACGCTTGGCCTGCCATACCGGCAGTTGTTGGCACTCTTCCGCGGCTGCGACGGCGGCGCCTGGGAAGGTCTCGACCGCGTCCGCAACTACCAGATGATCATCGGCGCGCAGACCCTTCATGCCACCGGATACGCCATGGGCATGCAACTCGACGCCGCCGGCTCGCCCCCAGACGCCGCTACCCTCGTCTTCCACGGCGATGGCGCGACCTCCCAGGGCGACGTCAACGAGGCCTATCTGTTCGCGGCCAGCCGCAACGCCCCCGTCGTCTTCTTCTGCCAGAATAACCAGTGGGCGATCTCCGAGCCGGTCACCCTTCAGTCTCGCACCCCGCTGCACCGCCGCGCCGACGGCTTCGGGTTCCCCGGCATCCGCGTCGATGGCAACGACGTCCTCGCCGTCCACGCCGTCACCACCTGGGCCCTAGAACGAGCCCGTCGCGGCGAAGGCCCCGCCCTCATCGAGGCCTACACCTACCGAATGGGCGCCCACACGACTTCTGACGACCCCACCAAGTACCGTACCGACGACGAGTCCCGCGCCTGGGCCGACCGCGATCCCATCGACCGTCTGGCCACCTACCTGAAGGCAGAGGACCTCATCGACGACGCCTGGCTCGCGGGCCTCGACGCTGAGGCTCGCGACTTTGGAGCCGATGTCCGCGCCGCCGTCGCCGACCTGCGAGACGCCACCATGGCAAGCCTGTTCGACAACGTCTACGCCGAGATCACCGACGAATTGCGCGCCCAGCGCCGTGAGCATGAGGGGGAGCTGGCATGACGACCCTCGCACGCGCCATCAACTCCGGCCTGCACCGCGCCCTCGAGGCCGACCCGAAAGTCCTCCTGACAGGTGAGGACATCGGCCGCCTCGGCGGCGTCTTCCGCGTCACGGAGGGCCTTCAGGAGGCCTTCGGCGAGGACCGCGTCATCGACGCGCCGCTGGCCGAATCCGGCATCGTCGGCACGGCCATTGGGCTGATCATGCGCGGCTACCGCGTCGTCGTCGAGATCCAGTTCGACGGTTTCGTCTACCCCGCGTTCGACCAGATCGTCACCCAGGCCGCCCGCCTGAACTACCGCACCGCCGGCCGCCAGGGGGTGCCGATGGTCATCCGCATTCCCTTCGGCGGCGGCATCGGCGCCATCGAACACCACTCCGAGTCCCCGGAGGCCTACTTCTGCCACACGCCCGGGCTGAAGGTCGTCGCGCCGTCCAACGCCTCCGACGCGCACTGGATGATCCAACAGGCCATCGCCAGTCCCGATCCCGTAATCTTCCTCGAGCCCAAGCGCCGCTATCACGCCGCCGGGGGCGACATCGACGACGAGGCCGCCGCAGGCCTCCACGACGCCCGCATCGCAAAAAGCGGTGCCGACGCCACCCTCATCGCTTGGGGACCGTCGGTCCTAACGTGCCTGGAGGCCGCCAAGGCCAGCGAGTACGACCTCGAGGTCCTTGATCTTCGTTCCCTCAGCCCGGTCGACTGGCCGAGCGTCTACGCGTCGGTCGCCCGCACCCGTCGCGCCATCGTCGTCCAGGAGGCCCCCCGCACCCTCGGCCTCGGCTCCGAGCTCGCCGCCCGCCTCCACGAGGACCTCTTCTACGACATGGAAGCCCCCGTCCTGCGCGTCACCGGCTACGACATCCCCTACCCGCCCGCCCGCCTCGAGCGCGAGTACCTGCCGAGCGTCGACCGCATCCTCGACGCCGTCGACCGCTCCCTTTCCGCCTAAGGAGACCGATGCGACGCCAATTCCAGCTGCCCGACCCAGGCGAGGGCCTCACCGAGGCCGAGATCGTCGCCTGGAAAGTCGCCGTCGGCCAACAGGTCGAGGTCAACGACGTCCTCCTCGAGGTCGAGACCGCGAAGTCCATCGTCGAGCTCCCGTCTCCGTGGGCCGACACCGTCACCCGGCTCCTCGCCGACGAAGGCCAGAGCGTCGTCGTCGGCACCCCGATCGTCGAGATCGAAGACGGCCAGGCAGCCGCCGAGACCCCGAGCGACGGCGGCCAGCAGACTCTCGTCGGCTACGGACCTGTCGGCGAAGCCCCCGCCGGGCGTCGCCCGCGGTCCGTACCGTCGCCTCGCTCCACGATCACCGGCGACGACGGCGTCCGCGCCAAACCCCCCGTGCGTAAGCTCGCCCGCGACCTCGGCGTCGATATCACGCAGGTCGCGGGAACCGGCATAGGCGGCATCGTCACCCGCGACGACATCCAGGCCGCCCACGCCCCCGGCCGCCGCGTCCCTGTCAAGGGCGTGCGCCGCGCCACCGCCGACGCCGTGGTCCACTCCGCCACGACCCACGTGCACGTCACCGAATGGGTCGAGGTCGACGTCACCGCCTCCCTGGAGTTCCTCGACGTCCTGAAGTCGCGCCCGGAACTGGAAGGGCTCCGACCCTCGATCACGCTCCTGACCGCCCATGCCTGCTGCGTTGCCCTCCGCCGCCACCCGGATCTGAACTCCTCCTGGTCAGGGGAACAGATCGTGCTCCACGACGAGGTGAACCTCGGGCTCGCCGCCGCCACCCCGCGTGGCCTTCTCGTCCCCGTGATCCGGCGCGCCGATCGACTCGGCCTAGCCGGCCTTGGGGCCGCCATGGCCCAGGTCGTAGCCCGTGCCCGTGATGGCCTTCTACAGCCCACCGAGTACACCGGCGGCACGTTCACGCTCACCAATGTCGGGGTCTTCGGCGTCGACGGCGGCACCCCCATCATCAACGGCGACCAGAGTGCAATCTTGTGCCTCGGCGCCATCCAGCGCCGCCCCTGGGTCATCGGCACCGGAGACGACGAACGCATCGTTCCGCGGTCGATCGCAACCTTGTCGTTGTCGTTTGATCACCGCGTCATCGACGGCGAACAGGGTTCTCGCTTCCTCCGCGATGTCGCCGATATCCTCGCCGACCCGCGCTTGGCGCTCATCGCATAGCAAAAGGGGCCCCGGCCGCAGCCGGAGCCCCTAGGTCGTGCGGATCAGGCCTTGTCGTCGTCCTTCGAGGCGTGGTTGAACAGCGCAACCATGCCTTCGATGAACACGCGGGCCAGGACGGCCAGGAGCAGGAACTCCCCAAGCGCTTCGACCAGGCGGCTGAACGCGAGCAGGCTGTCGAGGGAGAATGTGCTGAACGTGCCGATGATCTTGAACAGCGTGATCACGGCCAGCGCGATAAACACCAGCAGGTAGGCCGTGCCCGCACCGCCCTTGAGGAGCCGCTGGGCGAACCTGAAGTCAAACAGGGCGCCGAACGCGCTCGGCTGCGCCGGCGCGGCCTGGCCGCCCCACTGCTGCTGGGCCGGCTGTCCGGCCTGCGGTGCGCCGTAAGCCGCCGGCTGGTTCCAGTTCTGGGAGGTCGGCTCGGCGGGGGCCTGCGCGTTCCA
>CAMCJC010000163.1 GCA_945875065.1 uncultured Propionibacteriaceae bacterium
CGTGTACCGGAATCCCCACGACGCCAGGACCCGCAAGCCCTCGGGCAGCAGCGCGTTCGGAACCCATAGGTACAGGTGCGCGTTGGCGGCGGCGACGTCCGCTACCGGCAGCGCACAGATCGCATCCAGGCCGAGGGTGGAGTAGCGGTCGAGGCGTCGATGCTCCGGTGCGACCTTTCCCGTCCGGTTCTGGAACCGCCACGGCGGGTCAGCCAGGATCGTCGCGAACCCGCCCGCGACGACGGGCAGCGGCGCGACGGAGTCGTTGCTCCTAAGCGGCTCGACAGGCAAGGGCCCTCCCAGATCGACGATGCCCAGATTCTCCAGAACCTTCGACGCCGCCCGCAACCTAGAGCGCGTTACCCGGCGCGGGCCGATCCGTCCCGCCGTCACGATTGTCGATAGTCGCTCATCGCCCCGGACGACCCATCCGTAGGCCATTAATGGCGATCCGTACTGTGATCCCGGGTAGACTGCCACGATGCAGGTCGCGCGGGGCGGAAAGATAGCTGGGATGGTGATCCTGGCGGCTTCGGTGCTTGCCGTCGGGGTCGGGATGCTCGTGTTCCGCCACGACTCCAGCGACAACCGCCAGCCCGAGATCACCCTAAAGCCCGCCCCGACCTCCGTGCCGGCGACGACGCCGACCCCGACTTCGCCGAGTGCGGAACCGACCCCCACCTTGTCGTCTCCTAGCCAGTCGTCTCCCGCTCAGTCGTCTTCCGCCCCGAAGACCCGTACCGCCACAGCCAGGACCCGCGAGACCGTGACGATCACGCCAGCCGCGCCGTCCACCGTCGACGATGACCGCGACGATGACCGCGACGACGCCTCGGAGCCGCCGGAGGCCGACGACGACCAAAACGACTGAGGGTCAAAGCAGCCGGTACCCGGTGCCGCGGATGGTCTCGATCCGGTCCGCCCCGAGCTTGGCTCGCAGGTACTTGATGTAGACGTCGACGACGTTGGAGCCGGGATCGAAGTCTAGGCCCCACACGTTGGACAGCAGCTGCTCCCGGCTCAACACCTGCCCCGGGTGCCGCATCAGGAGTTCGGCGAGCGCGAACTCGCGCGTCGATAGGTCCACCCAATCGCCGTCGACCCGTACCCGCCGCGTCAGCAGATCCAGCGCCACCCCTTTGCGCTCCAGGATGTGCGCCTCCGCGGCTGCGGGCGTCGCGTCCCGGAGCCGCAGCCGAATCCGCGCCAGCAGCTCCTGGAACGAGAACGGTTTAGGGACGTAGTCGTCGGCGCCGCCCTCCAGCCCCGCGACGCGGTCGCGCGTCGATGTCTTGGCCGTCAGCATGATGATCGGGGTCGCGACTCCCTGCCCCCGGATCGACTCCAGGACCTCGAAACCGTCGAGGTCGGGCAGGCCGACGTCCAGCAAGATCAAGTCGATCCCGCCCTGGAGAGCCAGCTCGATGCCGTCTAGGCCGCGACCCGCGGTCCGCGTGGCGAAGCCTTCCGCGGTCAGCCCCTTGACCAGGAACGATACGATCCTGGCCTCGTCCTCGACGATGAGAATAGTGCTCATGAATGCCCTCCTTGCCGGGCGCGGCCGAGCGGCAGCCGCATGGTGAACCGCGACCCGACGCCCAGCGCGGATTCGATACCCAGCCGGCCGCCGTGTGCCGCGACGATACCGTCGACGATGTTGAGCCCGAGCCCCGACCCGGAGGCGCGCGACGCCGCTGCATCGGCGCGGGAGAAGCGAGCCCGCACGCGTTCAATGTCCTCGGGTGAGATGCCGATGCCGTGATCGACGATCGCCAGCACGACGTCGTCACCATCGAGCCACGAGGACAGCGTCACCTGCGACCCGACGTCGGAGTATTTGATGGCGTTATCGGCGAGCTGAAGCCAGGCCTGGGTGATGCGCCTGGGATCGAGGACGGCGGTGGCGGCCGCGACCTCATCGAGCCTCCAATCCCGCTGACCGAGCGCCTGCGCCTTGACGAACACCTGCCTGGTCAGGGCCGCGACGTCCGTCGGCTCCGGGGAGAGATACTCGGGGCGGCCGGTGCGGGCGAGCTCGATCATGTCCTCGATGAGCCCGCCCATGCGGTCGAGCTCCTCAATGGTCAGGTCTCGTGTCTCGCGGACCTCGTTCGGGTTATTCGGATCGGTGAGCTCTAGATGACCGCGGACAACTGTTATCGGGGTCCGCAATTCGTGCCCGACGTCGTCCAAGAGCCGCCGTTGGCTTTCGACGGAAGCCTGGACACGATCCAGCATCCGGTTGAACGTCGTCGCTAGAGCCGACAGGTCGTTGCGACCTCGCACCTTGACGCGGGTGGTGAGGTCATTCTCGTCGATGGCCTCGGTGGCGTGACGCAACTCCGCGATGGGCCTCAAAAGCCGGCCGACGCCGAACCAGGCTAGGGTCGCTACGAGGACGACGGTGACGGCGGCGGCCGCTGCGTACAGGCGCATGAGGCGGTGCAGCCCGGCCTCGGAGTAGTCAATGTCTAGTACATGGGCGTAGGCGGCGCGGTCGGTGCCGTCGGTGATGGGGACGACAAGGACGCGGAACCGTCCCTTGGGGCTCTGAACCGTCTCGAGCCGGGACTCGGGTTCGGCGGCGAAGGTTTGGATGCGCGCGGTCAGGTCGGCGTCGGTCTCGGGATGGAGCCCCCCGACCCCGGAGGCCACCCAGTGGATCCGGCCGTCTAGGAGCCCGACGTGGCCCTCGCCTTCGCCGACGGCGGTGCTGCGCATCTTGGCGGCGACGACCTCCGACGGGGTAGCGAGGGTGGTGCCGGTGGCGGGATCGGTGCGTTCCGAGGCCATGAGTTGCAGCTCGGCCCGCAGGAGCACCAGGCGGTCGTCAAGGCTGGCGGTGGCCGAGCGGCTAGCCAGCGCCCAGACGACGGCGCCAGCGACGACCAGCGCCGCCGTCGAGACCAGGACGATCGTCCACATCACGCGGGCGAGGATCGTCGTCTTGGCTAGGCGAGGCGGCGCCGTCATCCTCCTAGTGTGCACGTCAACGCCCGACGCCGCTGTAACGCCAGCCAGCCGCCTTCCAAGTATCGGGATTTAGAGCGTTACGGGCGTCGATAACGACGGGCGCAGCGGCGAGGCCGGCGGCGCGCGCCGCGTCGAGGTCGCGGAACTCGGCCCACTCGGTCAGCAGGACCGTGCAGGCGCTGCCGGCGATGGCTCGGTAAGGATCGGGCTCGACCGCTAGGTTCGGGTGGCGGGCGGTGACCGCGTCGAGGCCGTGAGGGTCCGTGATGACGACGTGCACGCCGGCGGCGTCGAGGCGGGCGGCTACCTCGATGGCGGGGGAGTCGCGCAGGTCGTCGCTGTTGGGCTTGAATGTCGCGCCCAGCACCGCGACGCGCCGGCCCTCCGGTTCGGGTCCGAGCTCGGCGAGGACGCGCTCGACGACGCGGCCGCGCTGGCTGTGGTTGATGTCGCCGACGACGCTGAGGAGGTCGGCCAGGCCGTCGGCCCCGAGCTGGCGGGCGCGATGCTCCAGGCCGAGGATGTCCTTGGGCAGGCAGCCGCCGCCGAATCCGATGCCTGCGCCTAGGAACTTCGCGCCGATGCGGTCATCGCGGCCGAGGGCATCGGCGAGCAGGGTGATATCGGCGCCGGAGTTTTCACAGAGAGTGGCGACGGCGTTGATGAAGCTGATCTTCCTGGCCAGGAACGAGTTCGCCGCGGTCTTGACCAGCTCGGCGGAGGCGTAGTCCATCGTCAGGCGTGGTACACCGGTTACCAACAGCCGCTGATAGACGGCGTCTAGGAGTTGGGCGGCGCGGCGGGCCTCGTCGGGAACCGCGGGCAGGCCGTAGACGATGCGGTCGGGATAGAGGGTGTCTTTCACCCCCTGCCCCTCGCGCAGGAACTCCGGATTCCACACGACCAGGGCCCGTCCGGCGAGCGCCTGATCGGCGCGGGCGGCGGTGCCCACGGTCAGCGTCGACTTCCCCACTACCAGCGGTTGCTCATCCAGGGGGCGCTCGGGAAGAGCCCTGGCCAGCTGCAAGATGACGCTGTCTAGCGCGGCGAGATTGGCACTGCCGTCGGGGGCCGCCGGAGTACCAACGGTGACGAAATGCACCTGAGCGGCGGCGAGATCGGCTTCGGTGGCCTCCGAGGTGAAGCGGAGGCGACCCGATGCCGTTCCGCTGGCCAGGAGCTCGGGTAGGCCGGGCTCGTAGAACGGTGCCCGGGCCTCGTCGAGGGCGGCGGCGCGAGCGGGGTCGGTCTCGACGCCGAGGACGTTGTGACCCAGCTCGGCCATCGCGGCGGCGTGCACGGCTCCGAGGTAGCCGCACCCGATGACGGTCAGTTCCATGATGTGCTCCAATCGTTGTCGGACGGGGTTAGGCAGGTCTCGATCCAGTCGGGCAGCCAGGCTCGGGACTGGGGACGGAAGGAGTGGACAAGGGCGATGCGCAGGCACGCGGCCCGGTGATAGACGCCGAGCCGGGCGGGGGCCACGGCGAGGCTGCTAGCCGCATTGGCAAGCAGGCCCCGGACCTCGGCGTGGGCGGCGGGGCCGAGGCGGCAGGTCAGCTTCATGAGGTCGACGTGCGCGGCGAGGTTACCGAGATCCAGCGCCGGTTCAGCGAGGCAGACAGTGTCTAGGTCGAGCAAGGCGAGGTTTCGCCCATCCCACAGCAGCTGCCCGTCGTGGAGGTCGCGGTGGGCCAGGACATTGACCCCGGAGCCCGTAACCAAGGCCTTGCCGGTGCGGGTGGTCGCCGCGAGGAGGTGTTCGGTCAGATTCGCGAAGCCGAGGCCGGTGAGCGTGCCGGCGGCGCGGGCCTGGACGAACCAGCGATCAAGGACGGCGGCCTCGTCGGCTGGGTCGTGGCGGGGGAGGTCGGCGAGGCCGGTGCGAGTCAGATGCGGCCAGGCATCGGCTAGGGCGCGCCAGGCGGGCAGGCCGGCATCGCCGAGCTGGCTGAGGGCGTCGCCGGGCAGGAGACTATAGGTGAGTTTCCCGGGCATCGTCTCCAGCAGTTTCGCGGTGACAAGGCCGGATGGGTCGAAGAGGGGGCGGTTTTGGAGGGTCGCTAGGCGGCGTTCCTTGCCGGGACGAACGAGCTTGGTGACGGTGGCGCCGTCACGGATGACGGCCCGGCGACCGGCTCGGTGGACGAGGAGGGCGCCGGGGGAGCCGGCTAGGGCCGGCAGGGCGGGGTCGACGCGGTGCGGCAGGAGGTCGATTCGACCGGTTCGGCTGATCCTCCCGGCCCGCAGGCGGGCGTGTTCGTCGTGGGCTTCGAAGACGATGCCGCCGTCGTCGGGCCAGGCGCGACGGACCTTCGGCACCGTCAGCAGAGCGCGCATCACAGCCATGGTCCCTCCTGCAGGTCGTCGAGGCGTCGGGCGATCTGCTGTCGCCAGTCGGGATGGGCGTGGCGCAGCGGCTCGGCGAGGCGAGCGATGCGGGCCCGCGTGATGTGGGCAGGCAGCCCGTCGGGCAGCGGGCGGACGTCGGCGTAGCCGTCGAGGAAGGCGTCGGCGGCATCGGGGCTTGCCAGATCGATATAGGAGGCGATGTCCGCGGCGGCGGGAGCTAGGGCGGCGCGGTCGAAGTCGGTCCACCAGATCCGGTCCGGGACGTCGTCGATCAAGACCTGGTCTGGAGAGGCATCGCCGTGGATCAGGACCATGTGGTCGGAGGGAACCTCCGGCAGGGTCGCGGCGACGCCGACGATCCGCTCAGCGAGGGCGGGCTCCAGGGCAGCAACGATTCGGGCGTGGGTCGCGGCGATGGCACGGGTCGACTGGCTCGCGGCCGGGGGCCGGAGGCCTGTGGGGAGCGGTGCGGCGTGCAGCCGGGCGAGGGCGGCACCCGCGGCGCGGTGGGCGTCGACCCGCTGGGGCGCCCGGGACAAGTCCCGCCCGCCGACCTCCTGCTGGATGGTGACGTGCACCGGAGCGTCCTGCGGCCCGGCCTCGACAAGGGACGGAACCGGAAGATGGCGTTCTAGATGGGGCTGGAGGACGACGAGGTGCCGCTGGTCGTCGGCGGTGATCCGGGCGATGCCCCGGGCTGTGCGGGCGACGACGCGGCGCAGCGGGTTGTAGCGCCAGATGGCGGTGGGCTCGAGGTCGGGGATGAGGCCGAGCAGCTTGGCATCGGCGGCGATCGGCCCATGATGAAGGAGGAGGCCTCCGGGTAGTTCGCGGGCGCGCACGGTGAGCCCCGCGGCGGCGGCCCGAGCCGCGGCGCGTTGCGCCTTGCGGAACGCAACCGGCCAGAGGATCCGCGCCCAGCCGGCGGCCAATCCGTCGCTACCGGTTAGACCGAC
>CAMCJC010000164.1 GCA_945875065.1 uncultured Propionibacteriaceae bacterium
GCCGGCCCAGATTCAGGACTTCGAGGACCCGCGAGGCCGTCCAGGCCGCACCGTGGTCTTGGCAGTAGGGGCAGTGGTGCTGGTCGCCGGAATACTGCTGGGCCTGCAGTTTCTCGGTAGCGACGATCCTGAGGCCACAGACCCGCCGTCGCGTCCCGCACCTTCCGCGACTTGGTCGTCCCTGGGTGCTGGCGCGACCTCGGTGCCATTCGATGGCAGGAGCACGGGCCTTTTCGAATTGGTGAGCCACTCCTGGCAGGGCAGCCAGCTCCGCGTCACGGTTCGCATCCGTCTTGACAAGGGCGACGGCAGACTCTCCCTAGTGCTTTACAACAACGAGTTGTTGGAGCAATATAGCCCGATCGAGTCGGACCCGCTGCTGCTCAAACCAGGCGAGACCGCAGAGGTTACGGCGACCTTCGACGCACCGGCCGACCGCAGCACCCTGATTCTGGCGTCCAACAGCGGTTCCGCCATCACGGCGCTGGAGCTTACGCCGTAGCCTTGGCTGCTTCCTCACGCTCCTTGATCGCATCCGGGTGGTCCTTCGACAGCAAGACCACCCCGTAGACGGCGACCGCGCCGGATGCCAGCATCCCGAGGGCCGCGCCGGGCCCGATCCCGGCCCCTTCGCCGAGCACAAACAGTCCGAACAGGACCGCCACGAACGGGTCGACCGTGGTCATCGTTCCTACCGTGATCTCAGCCGGTCCGGAGGCGTAGCCCTGCTGGATCATCCAAACGCCGAGCCCGTAGCAGGCGAGCATGTAGCCGATCACGACGAGCGTTGACGGGTGCGTCAGCTCGAAGTGGCCGGATTGAACCATGTTCATGGCGGCCTTCATCATCCCCGATGCCAGGCCATAGAAGATGGCGCCAACAGACGACCACAGCATGGCTTTGGCCCAGGGCGCAGCCTTCTGGGCGGCGAAGAACGACAGGATCGCGCAAACGGCACAGACCCCTAGGAAAGACCAAGTGATGGGCCAGAACCCGAACTGTTTCTCCCCTTTGGCGAACAGCGAGGAGAAGAACGTGAAACCGACGACCCCGATGACCGTGACCACGACGGCACGCCATACCCGCATAGTGATGGTGTGCCCGTGGATGCGAGCCGCCAGCAGCACCGACCACGGCACGGCGAGGATCCCGACGGGCTGAACCACGGTCACGGGAGCCATCGTCAACGCCCACAGGTGAAGGCCGGCGCCGGCCAAGACACACAGCAGGCCGAGCAGCCACTTCGGGATGAGGAACAGCTTCAGCAGGCCGAGCAGTGTGAGTTTGTTCGACGACGCCGCAGCGCCGGGATCGAACGTCGACTTCACGCCGAGGTGTTGCAGTGTGGCACCACTGGCAAACAGGAAGGACGAAAGGACCTGGAGGCCGATTGCCAAAGTTATGTTCACTCAGTTGCCTTTCTGCGACGTCGTATTCGCCAACCCTAGCGGCTCCCGGCCTCCACCGGTCTCAGACTCGGGTCGTTGATCACCCTGCGTAAACCACTACGGTGTCGCCGACCTTCACCTGATCGAACAGGGAGGCGATGGCGGCCTTGTCACGTACGTTGACGCAGCCATGGGAGGCGCCTTGGTAGCCGCGGGCCGCGAAGTCCGAAGAGTAGTGCACGGCCTGTCCGCCAGAGAAGAACATCGCGTAGGGCATCTCGGAGCCGTACTCCTTCGAAACGTGGTTGCGCGACTTCCAGCCGACCGAGAACACACCGTTGCGGGTCGGGGTCTTGGAGGAACCGAAGCGGACGTCGAGGACCATGTGCACCTGGCCGTCGATCACCCATGCCAGTTTCCGCTGGGCCTTGGAAACGCAAAGGACACGCCCCGTCAGGCAGCGATCATCCAGCGTCATGCCCTTCGGAGCCGCCTTCTTGCTTGGCACCACGTTGTTCTTCTCGTCTTCAGTCGGCTTGCGCGTCATGGAGTGGAGCCGGTCCAGAGTCCGCTGGTCGACCTCGCCCGTCACTGGCAAGTTCCGCTTCTTCTGGAAGCCGCGGACACCCGTGACGGTTACTTCGCCGTAGGAGCCATCGATCTTCGCGTCGTACCAGCCGACCTGCTTCAGCCGCGCCTGCAAATCCTTGATCTCGTCCCCGGACGAGCCGGAGGCGTAGATCGCCGGACCAGGCTTGATGACGTTGTTCTTCTCGTCGTCGGTTGGTTGGCGCGTCATAGAGTGCAGCGAATCCAACGTCCCCTGGTCGACGTATCCGAGTACGGGCAGGTTCCGCTTGCCTTGGAAGCCTTCGACGGCGAGCTTGGTCTTCTCGTCATAGGTTCCGGTGATCTCTCCCTCGTACCACTGGAGTTGGAGTAGACGGTGTTGCAGATCGCGGATCTCGTCGCCGCTGTCCCCCTCCTTGTATACGGCCGGCACCTGCGTCGGGGTTGGGGTAGCAGAGGTTTCAGGTTCGGTTGCGACTTCGGTCGCTTCGAGGCTAGGAGACACTTGTTCGGGCGGGGCTATGCTCGCGGAGTCGGTGGCGATGGGGCTATGCGTGGTTGCCGGAGCAGCCGACGGCAGTTCACGGGCGCACCCGGAGGTGGCCAGCAGGGCCAGAACACAGGTCAAGGCGAGTCGACGCATCAGCAGCAACCTTCCTAGAGTTGAGCGAAGCCAGAAGAGTGCCGTGCGCATCTTAGCGTCCCTCTAAAGCACCGAGGGCATGAATCCACCGTCGCTGCGAAGCAGGCGACGCCGAAGCTCGTGGTCCGGTAGCGTCGACGCTACCAGCGCCCAGAACTCAGGGCTGTGGTTCGGATGATGTAGGTGGGCGAGCTCGTGGACCACCACGTACTCCAAGGCGGCCTCCGGGTAGCGGGCAAGCAGGGTATTGAGCGTGATCGCGCGGGTGGCGTGATTGCAGGACCCCCACCTGGTACTCATCTGGCGATATCTGATTGTTGTTGGTTCGGGTACCGCCATTCGCGGTACGTACCTGGAGACGATCGGGAGGGCCGCTTGGTTTACTTCGCGGGCCCGCAACCTGGCGACGGCCCGTTCTGCCGTCGCATCGTCAGGGGCCCGCACCACCACGCGGTCCCCGAGGATCTGGGCGCGTGCCGGGGTGCCGTCTAGCCGCTCAACGGCAACCCAGGTTCCCCAGAGCCTGAGAGCACCACCCGTCTCGAGGCGGTCCGCTTGGCTGGCTCGGCTCCGGTGGGCGGCTCTTTGCCGCTCGATCCAGTTGCTCCTTTCTGTGACGAATCCCCGGATCACGTCGTCGTTGGTCCCGTAAGGGGCGGAGACGAACACCACCGGTTCGGGGCCGGGGACCCGCATGCGGAGGGTCTTCATACGCTTGCGAGTCACCCTGACGGTGAGGGGACCGAGGGGAATCTCCGTGGTGACGGGCATCAGATCCGCACCACCTCAGCGCCGCCGACGTGGGCGAACCGTTCCGGCTGGCAGGTGAGCACGATGACCTGTGCGCTGTCGCCCACCGCGTTCAGCACGGTGCCGAGGCTCCTGAGCCGATGCGAATCGGCGAAGCCAAGAGCGTCGTCGATAACCACTGGGGCACCATGGCCAGGATCGACGAGCTGGGCACACGCTAAGCGACCGATGAGACTGAGCTGCTCTTGAGCGCCGGCGGACAACGACTCGAATGGCACGTGGACGCCGTCCAGGGTTCGTGACTCGATGCTCAGGTCGGGGGTGATCGCGACTTGAAAACTTGGGCCGAAAACGATGCGCCCCAGCCGCTCGATCCGTTCCTTGAACGGCGCGACGTAGCGCAGCTGGGCTTGGTCCCGGTGGCGTAGGAGAACATCGCGCAGGAGACGGGCGGCCTGCGCCGCCCGGTCCATCGACGCGTAGCCGGCGGTCGCAGCATCAAGCGTGGCCTTAGCGTCGGTGAGTTGGTCATAGGGGCCATGCTGCAGTTGATCCTCTAAGAGGGCGTCGATACCACGAAGCTCGCCTTGAAGTTCTCGTTCCTCGCGCTCGTGCCGGGTCACCAGGTCCTCGGCGTTACTCAGACGCAGAGCGATTACCTCTGCGTCAGAGGCCTCCAAGTCGGCGCGCGCCCTGGCGAGGCTCTCCTCCACGGCGCTGACGTCGGCACGCGCCGCCTCGACGTCAGCCGCGACATCGTCGTCTCCCCGACGCTCCCGGGCTGCCGCGAGCCTCGCCGTCGCGTCCCCCAGCCGTCGTTCGGCGGCGCTGGCCTCGGTCTCGAGGCGAATCGAGGCCTCACGTTGAAACGCCGCCGCTTCTCGGGAGGCTTCCACGTCGCGCGATGCTCGTTCGAGGTCTTCCCGTAGGGGGCTGAAAGCGGCCCGCAGGTCGGCTAGTTCCTGGGTTAACGCCTCAATGCTTCCGGGGCCTGCTTCAGCGGCAAGGCGGTCCCGTTCGACGGTCAGCTCTTCCCTACTGTCTCCACGCAGGAGTTGTGCGAGTTGACCTTCCAAATCGCGGAGCCCCTCCCCCAGACTCGCGGCCTGCCGCGAGCGCAGCCGGGCCTCTTCCAGGTCGGCCGCTCCGAGCCGGGAGAGCAGGTCGGCCAATCTCGCTTCGGCCAGCTGGTGCTCTCGTTCCAGGTCTGCGGCTTCGCGGTTCGGCGTTATGACCAGACGCAGGTGGCCAGGCACCTCGATGCTGGTTTCGCGGCTGATCGGGATCGGGTCGTGCTCACCGATCCCGACCGGCACCCCGTCGACTACGACCTCGGACTGGGCTTGTAGGCGAATGCTGGCCGTGCCGGCTTCGAGCAGCGCCCGAGCCAGGTTGAGTTTGCCGGCTGCGTCCTCGGCCTGTTCCAAAAGTCCGGCATCTAGTGCCACGGCTTGGTATTCGTGCCGGATAGCGGTGAGGCTCTCATCTGCTTTGGTTATCGCCGCAAGTCGCTCGTCTAGGTCGTCGAGCTTTCGCGCAGCTACGGCTCCCCTCAGCGCCTGTTCCTTCTCATCGATCTGTCGCTCGCGCTCGGCGACGGCCTTGTTCAGTTCCGCTCGGCGCTCGCCCAGCGCCGCGCTCTCGTGCTCGACGACCTCGGCGACTTCGCGCACCGCCTCGAAGCGCATCTTGACCTTGGATAGTTCCTCGGTCATGCCGTGCACTTCGTCCAGTAGGAGTTGTCGGTCGCGTTGATATTCCTCTGCCTGGGCGAACGCCGAACGGGCG
The DNA here is from genome assembly GCA_945875065.1 of uncultured Propionibacteriaceae bacterium. Lineage (GTDB taxonomy): Bacteria > Actinomycetota > Actinomycetes > Propionibacteriales > Propionibacteriaceae > Arachnia. The sequence continues at coordinate 5,140 of CAMCJC010000164.1, forward strand.
ATCTCGATCGCAGCCTCCTGCTCAGCGACGCGTTGGCGCAGCGCCTGCAGACTCTCATTGATGGCCCGCAGCTCTGCCAGCTCTTCTTGGGCCTGAGCCAGACTGCGCGCCACATCAGCCGCCGCCTGGGCAACATCTTTGCGCCGCTCAGTCAGTTCTTCGACCTTCGTAACCGCAGCTTCAGCATTCGCGACCTGCTCTCGTAGTTCCTCAAGGTCTTTCTGGAGCCGCGCATAGTCGCCGGTGGGTTTGCCGGTGCCTCTCGTGAACCACCGCGCGTATTCCTGTTCGACGGCGATGACCAGATCGTCGCCGCCCTCAATCTCCGTGCCCGCCTCGTCGAGCGCACTCCGCAGAGCAGGGAGCTCAACCAGGCGAGCCTGCCGCAAGGACTGCCCCTGCTCGATGTCGAGCGCCGCTAGAAGTTGGTCGTCGGTGGTCTGGCTCAACAGGTCTAGGAACGCCTCGTGCGCGGCGTCACCGCTCAACGCCTGGGGTTTGGGGCCGGCTACCGAAAGCTCGGTCAGCGGCGATTTCAACCAACGTTTCCGGATCGTTACTCGGTTGGGGCCGAGCGTCAGTTCAGCCTCGACCTCCGGCCCGATGTCACGGCCCGCCGGCTGGGCCGATTTGATCTCTTGGTGTTTGGAGGACGCCTTGAACCGGCGAAGGTGCCTAAAAGCATCGAGCAGGGAAGACTTGCCGGTCTCATTGCGTCCTTCCACCACCGTCACACGATCTCCGAACGTGACGGTGCGCTCGATAGTGCCACGGTAGTTGCGGAGCGTGATCCTGTTGAGCCTCATCGTGTCGCCCCCGTCAGGCGGAGCAGCAGGCCAAGGGCGTCGCGCGCCACCTCGTCGTCCGTAACTCGTTCCCGAAGCTCGGCAACGGCATCGGCGGCGTAGCCGGTCAGCTCTAGTTCAAAGAAGTCGTGGTCGTCAGGAACCACGACCAGATCGGTGTGCCGTTCCCATCTCCTGAGGTGGGCGTAAATCTCGCTGAACTCGTCGATCGCCGCTTCCAGCCGTGCCGCAGCTGAGATGGACAAGGTGCCGCGCAACACGAGCCACAAGGCGGTGCGGTCCTTGTCCGGCAGCTCGGCTAGGCGTCGTACAAGTTCG
>CAMCJC010000165.1 GCA_945875065.1 uncultured Propionibacteriaceae bacterium
CGGTGATCCGCAGCCGATCCGACCGCGCCCCGAACGGCAGCCGCCCGAGGATGTCGTTTACCGGGTCGAGGCGGTCCTGGATGTCCTCGAGGGCCTCCTCGAACGCGTCGCCTAGCAGCTTCAGGTCGTGGCCGCTCCACTCCTGGAAATGCGACCTGAACTCCTTGCGCCGCTCGAACAGCCCGTGCCGGACGATGCCGTCGAGGATCGCCGCGTACTCGGGGTAGGCGACGGGGCTGACGCCGCGGTTCGGATCGGGCCAGCGGTCGTTGAACCGCTCGAACAAGCCCTGCAGCTGCTCCCCGAGCCGCTGCGCCCGCTGCGACTCCGCCGCCGATTCGACGCGCAACCGCCGCCCCAGGTCGCGCGCCTGGTCCGAGAAGCTCCGCCACGACGCCGCCCCGAGCGCTAGGTCGAGGTGGGCCTCGTCGTCGCTCGACAGCTCGACCTCCTCAGCCAGCTCGTCGAGCGCATCGGCGACCTCATCGCTGCGTTCGACGATGTCCCCATGCTCGCTTCTAGCCGCCTCCAGCGCGTCCCACGCCCGGTGGTAGCCCGTCCGCGCGACCTCCTGCTTCGCGAGCAGGTCGTCGAGGCGCTGCTGCAGCGCGGCGAGGACGTCGGAGTTGCCGACGAGCTCGGCGTGCCGGGCCTTCAGGTCGGTAAGTTCCGCGTCGATGGTGGCGACGTCGATGCTGGCCCACGTCGTCGCGAGCACCGCCTGGTGCGCCGCGACCTGCTCGCCCAGCTCGGCCGCCCGGTGGTCGAGGTCGCGGATTTGTGACGCCAGCTCCTCCTGGCGCGCGAGGACGCCCTGCAGCTCGTCGCGGATCTCCTGCACCCGCGTCGCCGTGTTGAAGCCGAGGATGAAGCGCTGCCCGCGGTTGCGGCCGTGCGCGCCGCGCCGCCCCGACGCGACCTGCCCCCGGATCGTGACGGCGGGTTCGTCACCGCCGAGGTCCGCGACGTCGACGCACCGGTGGTCGAAGCCCGGGCGCGAGACGCGGCGCTGCACCCAGCCGGCGAACGGGGAATCGGACCTGAACTGGAGCCTGCCGGACAGGTACCGCTCGTCGCCGTCTTCGTTGACGGGCAGCCCGACCTCGACGCCCTCGAAGTTGATGCGACGCTCCAAGTCGAGCGAGTCGATGCGACGCCGCATCTCGGCCTGGCGGCGCTGGTCGAGTAGCAGCGTCAGCCCGATACCCCGCAGCGTCACCTCGGCCGCGAGCCGCCACGGCTCGTGTTCGGGCCGCAAGTCCATGAGTTCGGCGGCGAATGGGACCTCGCGGGGGCTGAGTCCGCAGGCCTCGGCGATCTGGTTGCGGGCGCGGTCGTAGTCGACGGGGACCAGGCCGTCGCGGCCCCGCAGCGACTCGTGTTCGTCGCGCAGCCGGTCCACCTCCGCGACCAGCGCGGGGCGCGCCTCGACGAGCGCGTCGCGGCGGGCCTGGAGCCCCTCGCGCTGCTCGGGCGCGATGGCGAGGAACGTCCGGGCGCGGCCGCGGAGCGCGTCGAACTCGGTTTCGTCGCGGTATTGGACGCCGAGGGTGCGCACGCGTTCGTCGAACTCGGCACGCGCGGTGGCGACGCGCTCCAGTCGCGCGGCCGCCTCCTGGATCTCGGCGGCGAGCCGTTCGACGGCGCCGCCGCCCTCGGTGCGGATCTGCTCCTCGACGGCCTTGACGTCGCGCTCACACCGGGCGAGGGTTTCGCGGGCGGCGTCGAGGGCGCTCGTGGCGTCGGCTCGGAGGGTGCGGTTATCGTCCTCGGCTTGCCGCAGCACGCGGGCCTCGGCGCGGAGCCGCCACACGTGGAAGGGGGTGCGGTCACCGGGAGCGGCGACGCCGTAGCGGTCGAGCCGTTCGACGCGCTCCCGGGCCTCCTGGTATTCCTCGTGGAGTTCGGGGATGGATTCGAGGATCTGCTTCTTCTCGGCGTCGGTCTCCAAGTCGCGGTAGGACTGGTCGAGGCTGGCGAACTGCGCTAGGACCTTGTCGGCGGCGTCGTAGGTCTTGGGGCGTTCGAGGACCAGCTCCTTGTAAAGGCGATCGACGGTGCGGACCTGGTGGCCGGCCTGGATGCGCGCGAGCAGGCGGAGGGCGCGTTCGCCCTCGCCGGTGGTGCCGATGCCGAGGCGGGAGGTTACGGTGTCGAAGAAGCGGGTGAGGGTGTCGTGGTGTTCGAGGGCGGGAAAGCGGGACCGCATCGCGCGGGGGTCGAAGCGGCCGGCGGCGAACTCCTCGAGGTCGGCGAGGTCGATGTCGGTGCCGAGGGTGAACAGCTTCATCGCGACGTCGCTGGGGTGCGTCGCCCCGACCGGCACCCAGTAGGTGCGCAGCGGGGTGAAGCGACGTCCGAAGTCGTCCTGGAACGTCATCGCGAGAGCCCCCCAGATGGGGGTGCCGTCGCCGCGGAGGGCCTGGTCGGAGCCGTCTACGCCCGTGTCGCGCTTGCCCTTGAGGTAGGTGAGGACGTTGCGCTGGGTGACGTCGCGGGCGCGACCGGTCGTCGCATTGTTGGAGGCCCCGTTGAACGGCACCGCCGACGGCATCATCAGGGCCGTGTATGCGTCGAGGAGGGTGCTTTTACCGGTGCCGGAAGCCCCGGAGATGAGGGTGCCGCCGTCGGCGAAGTCGATATGGGTGTGCCCGTGGAAACCGCCCCAGTTCACGAGCTGCAGGCAGCGGGCCCGCCACTGGAGCGTCTCGTCGGCGAATCCGGGGAGCGCGGCCTCACTCATCGTCGTCCTCCTGATCCATGCCGGGCTCGTCTATGGGTTCCTCGTCGACGAGGGGCTTTTGGGCGGCGCGCGCCTCGGCTAGGGCTGCGGCCGCCTCGGGGTCGAGGTCGATCAGGGCCGGCTCCTCGGGTTCCGGGGTCGCGTTGGCGCGGGTCAGCCAGTCGAGGAGTTCGGTGAGACGGCTGAGCGGCAGCAGCGTCTCGATGGCGGGGGAGATGATGAGGCGGTCCTCCTCGGCTGTGCGCTCCAGCAGGCCGGCGGCGCGCAGCGATTCGATGGCGTTGCGGGCGCGGGTTTCATCGCCGTAGACATCAGTTGCGGTCTCGGGCCGGTAACGGGCGACGGCGTCGAGGCATTCTTGGCGATCGACGCGGACGCGGTCGCCAACCTCGCTGAGGAACTTCTGCCTGAGGAACACCAGCAAAACGGTCTCCTCGCGACTGTAGGAGGTGTCGCGCAGGAGGGTGGGGAAGCGTCGCGCGACCTCCGAGCGGACTTGGACCTTGTAGGCGACGCCGCGGTCGACGTCGACGACCAGATCCAGGAACAGGTCGTTGAGGCGGCTACGGATGATGCCGCGGTGCTTGAGGAGCACATCCCAGGCGCGCGGCTGATGTTCTGCGGTCAGCATGGGGCGCCTCAGCAGGGAGACGAGGCATTGCCGCACGTCGAGGGGGAGTTCGCCTTCGTCGCCCTCGAACAGCGACCAACCGGTTTGTTCGTCCTCGATGGCCTCCGGGTCGACGAAGCCGTCGTCGAAGTCAGTCATGGATCTCCTTGCGTGGGCGAAGGTCGGCGGCGGTGACTTTGAGGTGCGGCAGCAGCAGTTCGCGGACGGTGCCGTCGGGACGGATGGCCTCGACGGTGGCGGCCGCGACGTCCTGGCCCTCCCACAGGCCGAGCCTCGTTAGGACCTGGAGGAGGCCGAGGACCTCGACGGGACGACGGAGGTCATCGGGGAGGGTGTTGAAGGCGTCGCCGACGGTTTCGACCTCGGGGTCGGCGAGGGCGGAAACGAGCGCGGCACGCACCTCCCGTAGCAGTGGCCCGCCGTAGCGTCGAACGGCATCGAGCGACGGTGGGGCGGGGACATCGGCGATGCGTTCGAGGGCGGCGGGGGGCAGCTCGCTGGCGGGGTCGTGGAAGCGGGTGCGGAGGTGGTCGACGTCGAGGCGGCCGGGCATCCAGGCCATGGGAACCTGGTCACGGGGCCGGGCGTCCGCCATCCATGCCGCGAGCTCCTGGTCGAGGCGTCGCAACACCTTCTCGACCTCGCGCCCGGTTGCGGTATCGAAGCTGGTCAGGTGATCGGCCAGGGCCCGGGAGGCCTTGTGCTGGCGTTCTTGGACGCTGCGCAGGCCGGCTCGGAGTGTCGCTGGGGCGGCGAGGAAGTCCTGGCGTTCACGCGGGCTGAGGGAGCGGGCGAACGGGTGGGCGAGGATGGCGCGCAGGTTACTGCGGAACTGGGTTAGGAGGTCTTCGTCGTGGAGGATCGCGAGCGCCCCCTCGAAGGCGCGGCCCTGTTCGGTGGCGGAGATGAGTTCCTTGCTGGCGGCCAGGTAGTCGTCTAGGACCTCGCCCTTGGGGCGGTCCTCGTCGCGGAAGTCGGCGATCATGCGGCGGTGGATGCGGTCGATGTCCTCTTCGACGCGGCGGAAGTCCCCGGGCAGCTGCGCCAGGAGGTTGCGGACGTTGAGGTAGCCGCTGAGGACCTGCTCGTCGCTCGCGGCCGCGACCTCGCCGCCGTCGAGTAGCCGCTGATGTTCGGCAGTGAGGCGATCGATCTCGGCCTCGAGGGCGGCGATGCGGGCGGCACGGTCGGGAGCGGCATCGCCCGCGGTTCGAGCGACGGCGTCGACGATCGTGGTCAGCCGCGACTCGCTCAGCAGCGCCCGGTCGCGCGCCAGTTCGTCGAAGATCCGCTGCGCCGCGAGGGCGCTGGAGGTCAGCTCGTAGACCTCGTCGCCGTCGTCGCCGGGTAGGCGTCGCAGCCAGCCCTCGCGCATCCACGTGCGGCACAGGCCTTGGCCGGTGGCTCCCGGGAGGTCGTGGCCGAGGGTGCCGAGTTCGGCGAGGTGGGCGTCGACGCGGGAGTGGAGGCGATCCGCCGCGACCTGCTGGGCGTGCTGCCCGAACTCGATGCTGAAGACGGCCATCGCGAGCGCCGACCACTTGTAGGTGACCAGCCGGAGGGTCGGTCCCTGACCGGCCTCTTCGAGGCGCGCGACCTCCGACGCAATGCTCACTGATGCTCCTAACTGACCCGTACACCTTAGACGAGCACTCCCGCTGCGACGCATCGATTCTTGGTCGTCGCGACGACTCCTGGCCGTTTTGTCGGTGCCCGGGTTTAACGTGGCGCTGTGACTAACCGGTTGTTCGCGGACACGCGGCCGCTGCGGAACCCGCACTACCGCCGTCTGTGGGTGGCGAACATCATCACGGTGATCGGGGCGCAGCTGACGGTCGTCGCGGTGCCGGCGCAGATCTACGCGATCACGGGATCGTCGGGAATGGTGGGCCTGACCGGGCTGTTCGGGCTGGTTCCGCTGGTGGTCTTCGGGCTGTGGGGCGGGGCGTTGGCGGACCATATGGACCGGCGTCGCCTGATGGAGATCACGACATCCGGCCTGATCGTCACCTCGGTGCTGTTCTGGGTGCAGGCGGTGCTGGGGTTGAACAACGTGTGGGTGCTGCTCGGGCTGTTTTCGCTGCAGCAGGCGTTCTTCGCCGTCAACTCGCCGACGCGCACCGCGATCCTGCCGAAGCTGATTCCGAAGGATCAGTTGGCGGCGGCGAGTGCGCTGCACATGACGGTCTTCGCGGGCGGCGCGATCGCGGGGCCGCTGATCGGCGGGGCGCTGATCCCGGTCATGGGGTACGCGTGGCTGTATCTCATCGACGCGGTGACGATGCTGGCGACGTGGTACGCGGTGTGGCGGCTGCCGTCGCTGCCGGTTGAGGGGGCGACGTCGAAGCCAGGGGTGCGGGCCGTCGTCGAGGGGCTGGCGTATTTGTGGACGCGGCCGGTGCTGCTGATGAGCTTCGCGGCGGACCTGGTCGCGATGATCTTCGGCATGCCCAGGGCGCTGTACCCGCAGGTCGCTAACGAGGCGTTCGGCGGGCCCGCGGAGGGCGGCACCGAGTTCGCGCTGCTGTACGCGGCGATGCCGATCGGGGCGGCGCTCGGCGGGGTGTTTAGCGGGTGGGTCTCGCGGGTGCGACGCCACGGGCTCGGCGTCCTGTTGTCGGTAGCGGTATGGGGTGCGGCGATCGTCGCCGCGGGAGTCGCGGTCGGTCTCGCCGAGCATGCGACGGCGCTGCTGCTGGCGGTGGTCGTCGTTGCCCTGGCGGCGGGCGGAGTCGCGGACATGGCATCGGCGGCCTTCCGCCAGGCCATCCTGCTGGGAGCAGCCGAGGACGACGTCAGGGGTCGCCTGCAGGGGGTGTTCACCGTCG
>CAMCJC010000166.1 GCA_945875065.1 uncultured Propionibacteriaceae bacterium
GGGTAGGGATTCGGGCGCACAGCGCCATCCAGATCCTGAGAGCCGCCGACGTCGACGCCACCAACCTCGACGGCGGGTGGCGCACCTGGCAGACCATTACCCGCATTCAGGAGGGCAAGTGAGACTCGACCCCAACGAGATGGGGCCCGCGCTGATCCGTCTCAGGCGCGCCAGTGGCCAGCTGACGGCGGTGATCCGGATGCTGGAGGAAGGCCGCGAGTGCGAGGAAGTCGTCACGCAACTCGCGGCGGTCGCCAAAGCCATCGACCGGGCGGGATACAAGATCATCGCTCAAGGCATGCGGGCGTGTCTGCTCGAAGATCCGACCGGGCAGTCGGTCGACACCGAGAAGCTCGAGAAGCTCTTCTTGTCGCTGTCCTGAACCCTAGAAATGGACCAGGTTGGCGGGCGCGTCGACGGTGGCGAACAGGTGGCTGAACCCGGCCACTTGATCGCCGTGGACGATGCCCGCCTTGGCCAGTTCCAAGGCCGTAACGTCGCCGTGCCACAGGCGGGCCAGCGTGTCGACGCCGAGCATGACGCCGGGGGAGCGGTCGCTGGGGACCGCCTTGGCGTCGCCATCTGAGGCCGAGATCTCCCAGATACCGTCGCAGAAGCCCATCGGGTCGACGACCTTGACCACTGCGGCACCGTCAAAGTCGAAACGGCGCTGCGAGACTGCCTTCGGCAGATCGAGGATGCGCAGCCACACGCCGTCTTGGGTACCCTTGCGGGAAACGGCCCGGCTGTCGACCAGCGAGTTTGGCAATGGATTGCCAAGCGGGACGTCGCGGGCATTGAGTTGTCGGATCAGGTCGAAACTGGCCAGCCCCTGCCACAGAGCGCGTTCCACGGAAAGGGTCGTGGCACAAACAGCGAGAGCCGCGGTGGGATTGGGATCCTCCTCAGGCCAACCACCGTGACGGAAGATGGCGAAGCCGTCGGCACGGCTAGCATCGTCAAAGTGCACCAGGTACCGAAGACGACGGTCGGGGCCACCCTCGTCCTGACGCCAACGGCCCGACGCGGCCGTGGCGTGCATGGCTTGAGGAGTGTAGGCGCCACGATGCATCGCTACGTAGTCTCCCAGGATGCGTTCGAATATGGGCAAGGCGGTTTCCGGGGTAAGGATCTCCAAAGAGCCTGCCGCCACCTCGACGTCAGGGCGCATTTGGAACCTGCGCACGTCGATTTCCCACGACTCGTAGCGGTTAGCGATGCCGAACCCAAAGCGCCCGTAGATCGTCGCCTCGCTGGCCGTGAGGACTGCTAAGGCGTGTCCCTTGGAGCGGCCCGCCTCAAGGTGGTGTTCCATCATGGCTCGCGCGAGGCCACGCCTGCGGTGCGTGGACCGAACGGCGACGAGGTTGATGACCATGGCCGGGACCGGGCCCTTGCCGCAGTTAACGCTGATGTCTGCCCACGCGAACCCAGCGATCGGCTGGCGGCCGTCCAGCCCGGGACCTTCGGCGGTGACCATGCCAAGCGTCGCGGAGTCGGCGCGAGCATGCTCGCGGAAGAACTCAAGACCCTCATCGGTGGCACGACTTTCGAGGAACGCATTCGAGAACACGTCGACGTAGGCCGCCCAGCGCAGATCATCGTCGGGGGTCTCGAGAGGCAGGTTCTCGAGGCGATAGGGCTCAATCACGTCCTTGAGCTTACCGAACCCCTTCTCAAACCCCTGTCCAAAAATGTCCGATAAGCTACATTATGTCATTTTTATAGATCTGATTGCCTTCCCCCAACTCGTAGCGAGCGACTTCACTGGAACAGTCCTGGCCACCATGTCTCCGGGCTGTCCCCTGAGCCGCGACTGCCGAAGATGGCCGTGCCGACGCGCACGCAGGTCGAGCCGTGCTCGATAGCGAGTTCGAAGTCTCCTGACATGCCCATGGACAGCTCGTTCCACGGCTCGCCGGTGGCGTCCCGCAGCTCACGCTGCACCTGAAGCATCCTCTCGAAGCACTTGGCGATCCGCGCCTGATCGTCGGTGAATAGTGCCAGCGTCATCAAACCGCGAACCTCAAGCGCGTCGAAGGCTCGCAGTTGCTCGGCGAATCCCACGACCTCTTCTGGCGGCAGCCCGAACTTTTGGTCCTCGTTCGAGCTGTTGACTTGCACGAGCACCTCGAGCCGTCGCCCCTCGGCATGCAGCCGCTTGTCCAGCTCGGCCGCGAGGCGCAGCGAGTCGAGGGCCTGAAACTCGGTCGCGAAGCGAGCCACGTGTTTGGCCTTGTTGGTTTGCAAGTGCCCGATGACCGCCCACTCGAGGTCGGCATGCCCGCTAAGTGCCTTCCACTTGACCTGCGCCTCCTGCACTTTGTTCTCGCCGAACCGCCGATACCCGGCGGCGTGCGCCTCGAGGACCGCGGCGGGCGGCTTGGTCTTCGAGACCGGCAGCAACCGAATCTCGGCGGGCTCCCGGTCGACGCGACGCGCTGCGGCGGTGATGCGGTCCTCGACGACCTTCAGGTTGGCGGCAATATCGGTCACGGGGTTCAGCTTAGTGAGATTCCCCGCCCTCAATCCGTCTACCATTCCCGGATGCACAGCTTCCGGATCGCGCGGGCCCAGCTGGGCTCCCGGCTCGTCGACGTGACCATCGTCGGCGAGACAATCCACTCCGTCGAGGCCACCTGCGGGCCCGGCGGGGACTTCGACGCCGATGGCGCCTCCCTAGTGCCCGGGCTCTGGGACCACCACGTTCACTTCGGCACCCACGCCCTCATCGGGCAGTGTGTTCGACTCCCCTTCGACGCCGACTTGGCCGCGACGACCGACGCGGTCCGCGGGCGGTTGCGTCGCGGGGCCCCGATGATCGGGTTCGGGTTTCGCTCCGCGACCTGGCGTACACCGCCTACTGCGGCGGATCTCGACGCAGTCACCGAGTCTCCCGTCGCCCTGATATCCCAAGACCTGCACAGTCTGTGGTGCAACACGGCGGGCCTAGCTCTCGTCGGAGCGCCCAGGCATCCAACCGGGTTTCTCGTCGAGGATGAGGCCTTCGACGGCATCCGGCACCTGATGAGTACGCAACCCGCGTTGGTCGACGAGGCGGTCGAGGCCGCGGAAGCCGAGGCTGCGTCGCTTGGGGTCGTCGGGATCGTCGACATGGAGATGGACTGGGCCATCACAGCCTGGCAGCGGCGCGCGGCGACGCGATCCCTGCGCCTACGTGTCGAGGCCGCCACTTATCCTGAACGCCTTGACGATCTGCTCGCCCTCGGCGCCGAGCATGGGGACCTTCTCGCCCCGAACCTCACCGTGGGTGCGCTGAAGATCATCGCCGACGGATCGCTTGGCAGCCGGACCGCTCACTGCGTCGACCCCTACCCCACTCCCCTGCCCAACCTGCCGCACGGCCGGGCCAACTACGCCCCCGCAGAGCTACGGGATCTGCTGTCCCGCGCGCATGCCGCCGGCCTCCAGGCGGCGGTGCACGCAATCGGCGACGCCGCCTGCACACGCGTCCTGGATGCGTTCGAGGCGACTAAGTGCCCCGGATCAATCGAACATGCGCAGTGTGTCCAACCCACCGATTTGCCCCGCTTCGCGCGCCTGGGCCTGGTCGCGAGCCTGCAGCCGGTTCACCAGGTCGACGACGCTGCGATTCTGTCTGAGCTGTGGCCCACCGCGACAGCCCGCGCCTATCCGATGCGTGACCTACTGCGCTTCGGCACCCGCCTAGTCCTCGGCTCCGATGCGCCCGTGGCCCCACTCAACCCCTGGCAAGCCATCGAAGCCGCAACCAGCAGGGCGTTTTGCCCCGAGCAGGCGTTGACGTTCGATGAGGCTGTCGCCGCATCGACCCGGACGCTCATCGCGCCGGGGAAGCCCGCCGACCTAGTGGTTTTCGATGCACCGGGGCAAGCGTTACTCACCATGAACGGCGGCGTCGTCACCCACCTGGCGTGATCACTCAAACGGTGTCGGGTCGCCCGCGCCGACCCTAAGCACCTCGGGCTCGTCGCCGCTCAGGTCGACCACGGTCGTCGGTTCCTTCCCGCAGTCCCCGGAGTCCAGCACCCCGTCCACCTCGTGGTCCAGGAGTTCCTTGATCTCCCAGCCATCTACGAGCGGATCCTCGTGGTCGGGCAAGAGCAGCGTCGACGAGACCAGCGGCGCTCCCAACATCTCCAGCAGCGCCAGTGCCGTGCGGTGCTGTGGAACCCGAACCCCGACTGTCCGCTTCTTCGGGTGCTGCATCATCTTCGGCACCTCGCGCGTTGCCTTCAGGATGAACGTGTAGGGCCCGGGCGTCGCGGCCTTGACCGCTCGAAAGACCCAATTGTCCATCTCGACGTAGGAGCCGAGCTGCGCGAACTCTGAGGTCACCAGCGTAAAGTGGTGCCGCTCCCCCAAATGTCTAATGCGACGGATTCGCTCCAACGCCTCCGAGTTACCGAGCATGCAGCCAAGCGCGTAACACGAGTCAGTCGGGTAGGCGATCAGCCCGCCATCCTGAAGGATACTGGTGACCTGCGTGAGCGCTCTCGGCTGCGGGTTGACAGGATGAACGTCGTAGTACTGACCCATTGCAGCACCCTAGCCCTTCAATCGACTCGTTCGCTCGGCACTTCGGCCCTCTGTCTGACCGTCAGGTCGATGCCAGGCAGCAGTCTTAGCGCATGGCCCGAGACAATCGCGACAGTGACCTGTTCGCCGCGCTCAACATCGACCGAGACGTCCCTGAGCGCTGCCGTGTTCCCCGCCTTCTCGTACCTACCCCCGATGCTCGCCGCGTCCCAGGCCGTATTCGACGCAATCCCACGGGCTTCCGCCTCCGCCCAGAGCAAGAACGACCACTGAAGTAGGCCCAACAGCACGGTGAACGCCACCGGGAGGAGGAGCGCGACCTGCACCGAGCTGGACAGCCCTCGCTCACCCATCGCGCCCTCGATAGGTATCGACCGGGGACCTACCGTCACCTTTTAGTGATGCAGTCGCCGGGAAGCCAGGCAAAGAGATCGGAAATGTGGCGGCGCAAGTCACCCGCACCGCCACGCTGGCCGTGCTGCCGGGCGGCGAAACCAGTTCGCTGGCGTCCACCGACACAGCAACGTCCCCGCAGCGAACGCGGGAGGAACCGAGCTGAACCTTAGCCGCCTCGTATGCCGCCCGCTTCGCCTCGCCGGGGTTCCGCTCCAGCGCCGCTGCCCGTGCGGCGGCAAATGCCGCCTCGTCCACAGCCTGCTGGGCGAGGTACCGCCCGGCGAGCACGACCACAAGCCCCACGAACAGCATCGCAACGGGCAGGACGATCGCGGCCTCCAGCGCGGGCGCTAGTCCTCTTTCGTGGTGTCGGCGTTGACCATTCCACACGCTCAGGATCCTGCCACTGTCCCGGGGCTTCAGCAATGCGGCGATAGGCTGTCAGCAAACCCCAAGTTCCTGAAAGGACGTTCCATGGTCAAGAAGGTAGCCATCCTCACCGCCGGCGGGTACGCCCCGTGCTTGTCGTCGGCTATCGGCGGCCTCATCCAGCGCTACACCGCGGTTGCTCCCGAGGTGGAGATCATCGCCTACCGGCACGGCTACCAGGGCCTCCTCAAGGGCGACTTCCTCGTCGTCACCGACGAGGTGCGCGCCAACGCCAGCCTGCTCCACAAGTTCGGCGGCTCCCCTGTCGGCAATTCCCGCGTCAAGCTGACCAACGCGGCGGACCTTATCAAGCGCGGCTTGGTGGCCGAGGGCGATGATCCGTTGAAGGTCGCGGCGGACCGTCTCGTCGCCGACGGCGTCGATGTCCTACACACCATCGGCGGCGACGACACCAACACCACGGCCGCGGATCTCGCGGCCTTCCTCGCCACCAACGATTACCCGCTGACCGTTGTCGGCCTGCCCAAGACCATCGACAATGACGTGATCCCGATCCGGCAGTCGCTGGGCGCCTGGACGGCCGCTGAACAGGGCGCCATCTTCGCCAAGAACATCGTTGCCGAACACAACTCCGGCTCCCGCATGCTCATCGTCCACGAGGTCATGGGTCGGCACTGCGGCTGGCTTACCGCCGCGACGGCCGCCGAGTACCGCAACTGGCTGGATGGGCAGCAGTGGCTGCCCGAGATCGGGCTGTCCCGCGAAGCCTGGGACGTTCACGCGGTCTATGTCCCCGAGGCCGTGATCGACATCAACGCCGAGGCCGAGCGGCTCGGCAGGATCATGGACGAAGTCGGCAACGTCACGATCT
>CAMCJC010000167.1 GCA_945875065.1 uncultured Propionibacteriaceae bacterium
GACGTAGTCGGCGGCGGTCAGGGCGTTGATCGTCAGCAAGCCGAGGCTGGGGGCGCAGTCGATGAGGATGAAGTCGTATCGGGGCCGAAGCGGCGTCAGCACACGCGTCAGGGTCTGTTCACGGGCCACTTCGCTGACGAGTTGCACCTCGGCCGCAGACAGGTCGATATTCGACGGCAGGATCTCCAGACCCTCGACCGTGGTGCGCTGGATGACCTCGTCGGCGGTGAACTCGTTGGACAGCAGCAGGTTGTAGACGCTGCGCTCCAAAGTGTGGGGGTTGACGCCGAGGCCGACTGACAGGGAACCCTGCGGGTCGAAGTCGACCAGCAGCACTCGGTAGCCGATCTCGGCGAGAGCTGCGCCCAGGTTGATGGTGGTGGTGGTCTTCCCGACGCCGCCCTTCTGGTTACACATCGCGATCAAGGTGGCGTGCATAGTCCGGGCGGGGTCTGGCGCGGGCGGCTCGGGGAGCGCGGGCATCGGCCTGCCGGTTGGGCCGATCTCGTCCTCAACCAGTTGAGCTGTGGATTGCGGCACCTGGAACAGCTCGTTAGCCACGTCGCCTCCTGCAAGCTTTTGTCGACAAATGCATCCTAGTGGCTAGGAGCGGAGAATCAGCGCAGTTCGAGGCGGAACGCGAGGAGTCGCGTGTCGGGGGTGGGATTCCAGTCGCGTTCGGGCACGCGAACGAACCCCATCCGCTCGTACAGGCCGTGGGCGCGCGTCATCCACAGGGCGCTGGAAAGAACGAGCGCGTCACAGCCGGCCTCGCGGGCCCGGTCGATGCACGCCTGGACGAGGGCCCGGCCGGCCCCTCCGCCTTCAGCTTCCGGATCGACCGCCAGGGTGCGGAACTCTCCCTCCCCCGGCATGGCGAGCTCGGCGACCTCGGAACCCGGCTCGCACCACGCTACGGAGCCGACGACCTTGCCGTTGTTTCGGGCCGCGAGGACGACGGAACCAGCCGCCCGCTCGGCGACGTCACGCAGGTAGTCGAAGTACGGGTCGTCGGGCAGCATGTGCGACGGTGCATACGCGCGGGCGGTCAGGTCACCAATCGCGTCGTATTCGGCGGGGGTGGCCGGGGAGATCTCGATGGTCATTGGGTTCCTTAGCTGCGAGCTCTGGGATGGGACTCAAGGTAGACGGTGCGGAGGGCATCGATGGTCACGAGCGTGTAGATCTGAGTGGTCGCGACCGACGAGTGGCCAAGCAGCTCCTGCACGACCCTCACGTCGGCGCCCCCCTCCAAGAGGTGGGTGGCGTAAGAATGGCGCAGGGTGTGCGGGGAGACCTCGCGGGCGATGCCGGCCCTGCGGGCATGGTCGGCGACGATCGCGTGCGCGGAGGTGCGGGAGAGCCGTCGGCCCAGGCGGTTCAGGAACAACGCCTCCTGGACGCGGTTCTCGGGCGCGAGTTCGGCCCGCGCGGTCTTCAGGTAGGCGGCCACGGCGTCCCGGGCAAAGCTGCCCAGCGGGACCAGGCGTTCCTTGCCGCCTTTGCCTAGCAGGCGCAGCCCGGCCGTCGGGTCGGCCAGGGTCGCGAGGATGTCGTCACGGTTTAGGCCGGTCACCTCGGAGATGCGGGCTCCAGTGCCGTAGAGGACCTCAAGGAGTGCGGCGTCTCTAAGGCCGATGGCCGTGGCACGGTCTGGTGCGTCGAGGAGCGCCGCGACCTCATCCACGCTCAACGCCTTGGGGAGGCGGCGCGCCAGCTTGGGTGGTGTGATGTCGGCGGCTGGGTTGCTCGAAGTGACCCGTTCACCATGCGCGAAGGCATGGAGGCCGCGGACACTACTGAGGAAGCGAGCCACGGAGGCAGCCTTGAGTTCGGCCCCGAGGGCACGCACGAACTCGCTGACCTCGACCCCGGTGACGTCGGCGAGGTCGTCGATGCCTCGGTCGGTAAGGAAGGTGAGGTAGCGGTTCAGGTCGCGTTCATAGGCGCGGCGCGTGTTTTCGGCGAGACCGCGTTCGACGCTGACGTGTGCGAGGTAGTCGGCTAGGACCGCCTGGGCTGGTGTCACGAGCGGATGGGCCAGGGGGCGTCGGCGGGGCGGAGGGTATCGAGGCGGCCCGCCAGACGTGCGGCTTCGAAAGCCAGCACGCCGGCGACGAGCGTCGGCGACTGGCAGCCGCCGGCCAGGACCGCGTCGTACAAGGCCGCCCGATCCACCCACTCGAAGCTCATGTGTGCCTCCTCTCCCTCGAGCACGAAATCGTCGGGACGCGACACTGAACGCGGATCGCGGGCGAGGTAAATGCGCAGCGACTCCTCGCAAGCGCCGGGAGTGGTGCACATGTCGACAAGGGTGTGCCAGGTCTCGGCTGCCAGCTCGGCTTCCTCAGCGAGTTCCCGCTGCGCGGCGGTCAGGAAGTCCTCGCCGGCGTGGTCGAGGAGCCCCGCTGGGATCTCGACGAGCTCCATCCGGACGGGGTGCCGGTACTGCCGCACGACGGCGATCGCATCGCGGGCCTCGTCCCAGCAGACGACGGCGACGGCACCGGGGTGTGTCAGGTATTGGCGGCTGATCTGCTCACCAGATGGTGTGACGACTCGCTCGTCGACGAACGTGGATACCCGGCCCACCCCCAACTCGACGCGACCCGTAACTGGCCAACTCACTCGACGATCCCACACGGCGCTTACCTCCTTGGACCCCAAAACTGTACCCGGCTACGGCTGACAGCCATCAGCGAATCCCAGTTGCTGCAACGTGGCGTGGGTCTCGGGGGATTCGTAGGCCACCCAGTCATCGGCGCCGTCGCCGCCGGTGACCGGGACCTTTGTGAAGCTGGCGGGCAGGTCGCGGAAGGCGAGCAGGTCGAATACGCCGGTGCCCTTGTCGACGGTGACGTCCGGCAGGGTATCCCAGGCCAGCTGGTAGAGGGCGATCGGGTTCTTGGGGAGCTTGGCGGCGACGGCCCGGAACACCTCGGCGCTGCGGCGTTGCCGTCCGGAGGCTCCCTCCGGGTCGGGGATCCAGCTGCCGTTGGAGAGGATCTCGCCCTTGCGGCTGCGCACATAGCCGAGGGCGGTGCGGCCATCAAGAAGGTGTGGGCCGGCTTCGAGTTCGATGTGGGCGAACTGGTCTCTTAGCGGCTGGGGCACGGTGACCTCTACCCCACCGACGCGGTCGACGAGGCCGGCGAAGCCTTTGAGATTGACAACGACGACATGGTCGATGCTCATGTGAAGGGTCCGGCACAGCGAGTCAACGAAAGCCTGGGGGCCGCGCAGCCACTCGGTGGCGAGGCGATCGTACTGCTGCGGGGCGTGTTCTACGAACAGGTCGCGGGTGATGGTTGCCGCCCTGACCCCGCCCGGGCCGCTGCGCAACGCAACGATGATGTCGGCGCGGGCGCCGGTTTCGGCGTCGAGTTCACCGAAGTCGGTTGTACCCTCGGGCGCGAGCGACCGGTCGTCAACGCCGATGACCAGCATGGTTCGCTCAGCACCGGCGGAGCGATGCAACGCCACGTCGATCCGGGCCGGCCGGTTGCCAAGCGCGACAATGGGCCCGCCTAGCGCGAGCGCCAGCGCGACGACGGCGATGCCGGAGGCGATCACCCAACGGGGAACGCGAAACCGCCCCGTACCTTCCGGCTCGGGGCGGTTCACGTTAGTTGCGTCAGGCAAACGCGCCGGTCTTCGGCAGGCCGGGCTTCACGCCAGGCTTGCTCGGCTTCGGGGCCGGGGTGGTGTCGTCACCAGAGGTGGTGCTGACCTTGATCCAGTGAACGCCCTTCGAGTCCTTATCTCCGACAGCGACAATCGCATGATTGCCGATTTCCTTGTCGGCGGGGACCGTGAACTTCAGGGTCAAGGTTCCATCCGCAGCAGCGGTCGCGGTACCAACCACGGTCGGGGCGGACAGCATCGTGAACTCGACCTTCTCGCCGGCCTGGAAACCGGTACCGGTCAAGGTGACCTCGTCGCCAACCTTGACGGTGGACTTGCTGAGCTTCAACTGGGACTTCGTCGCCTTGTCCTTGCTCAACGACAGAGCGTCGGAGGTGACAGACTGCGACTTGTAGTTGGTGCAGGTCACGGTCACATCAATGGCCGTGTTGGCCTGGCTGAAGAACTCGAACGAGCCGTCCGACTCCGGGGGCAAGGTACTGGTCACCGTGGTTCCCAGCGACGACTTCATAGTCGCCACAGTGGACCCGAGGTTGCTGTGGTTAGTGCACTTACCACTGATCCAACTGCTGAAGTACTCACCCTCAAGGTTCAGTGCGGTGATGTCCAGTGGGACGTCAGCGTTAGCGTTGGCGGCGGGGGTGGCGATGGCCAGGCTGCCAAAGACCAGCGACGCACCGGCGAGCGCGCCAAACAGCTTCTTCTTCATTCGATCTCCCTCAATGATCTGTGACACGCTGGTGCGCGCCAAGGGTCACGCTACCTCACAGACGCCGCACAGTACAGCCCGAGTGCGCACCGAACCCAAGCGTCGACACTTCCTTAGCCAACCGTTGAGATGACACCCAGCCCCGCCACTAGGGCATTTGCAGTCATGAACAACTAGGGAGCCGAGATGGTAAAGGTCGCAATCTTTTCTCTCGGCATCGGCGTGTCGGCTAGTCGGTAGCGACCCAGATCTCCTGATCCGCCCACTGTTCGATGAGACCCGGGATGGCCTCCGGGTGTACGGCTGCGGTCAGATCGGTTAGGACGGTGGTTTCGAACCCGTGCTCGACCGCATCCTGGGCGGTGGCGTTGACGCAATAGTCCGTGGCGATGCCGCAGATATCGACGGCCGTGACGTCTTTGGAGCGCAGGAAGTCGGCGAGAGACTCCCCCGTCTTGGCCTCGGTGCCTTCGAACCCGGAATAGGCGCCGTCGTACTGGCCTTTGAGGAACAGACCATCCCAGTCGCGATAGGTCAACGCCGGATGCTGTTCGGCCCCGGGCGTGCCGGCGACGCAGTGCACGGGCCAGGAGTCGATGAAGTCGGGCTCGTCGCTGAAGTGGTTGCCGGGTTCGATGTGGTGGTCACGGGTGGCCACCACGACCTCGTAGCCGTGGGCGCCAGTCAGCAGTTCACTGATGTCAGCCGCGACTGCCGCCCCACCGGCCACGGCCAAGGCCCCGTCCTCGCAGAAGTCCCGCTGGACATCGACCACGATCAATGCGGTACTCATGTGCGAAGCCTAGCCGCGGGAAGCCAACTTCAACAGCTCCGCGGCGTGCTTCAGGCCGGCGGCCGATGTCGCGGCCCCGCCCATCATGCGGGCAAGTTCGGCCGCCCTCTCCTCCGGCTTCAGGGCGTTGACGCTCGAGGTGGTGACCTCGCCGTCGCTGGCCTTGGAAATCACGAAATGCTGGTCGGCGAACGCCGCGACCTGCGCCAGGTGGGTGACGACGATGACTTGGCGATTCTCGGCGAGGCGGGCGAGGCGGCGGCCGATCTCGATCCCGACGGCACCGCCGACGCCTGCGTCGACCTCGTCGAAGACGAAGGTGTGTCCCGGGGCTGCCCCCGCCAGGACGACCTCGAGCGCGAGACGGACGCGTGATAGCTCGCCGCCGGAGGCGACCTTTCCTAGCGGTCCGGGGGTCGAGCCGCGGTTAGCGGTGAACATCAATTCAACCTTGTCGGCGCCGTGCGGGCCACGCGAAGTCGGCGTGACAGTGAACTCGAGGCGTGCGTGCGGCAAGGCTAGGGCGGCAAGCTCGACGCCGGCGGCCTCGGCTAACTTGGCGGCCGCAACGCGGCGATCGGCTCGGATCGATTCTGCGGCCTCGTCGAGCTCGCGATCGAGGCGTGCAACGACGGTGCGCAACTCGTCGATGCGGTCGCCAGTCCCTTCCAGCTCGAGGAGGCGGTCGGCCGAGGCGCGCGCCCAGTCAAGGACCTCGGCGATGTCGGTGCCGTACTTACGCGTCAGGCTGCCGAGTTCACCGCGCCGGTCGGCGACGGCCGCCAAGCGCGCGGGGTCGGAGACCAGGTCTGCGGTGTAGGCGGCCACATCCTGCGCCAGATCGTTCAAGAGGTAGCTCAGCTCCGTGAGTCGCTGCGCCAGATCGCTCGCCTGTGGGTCGCGCTCGGCGAGTCCCGCGAGTAGCTTCCGTCCGACACCGACTAGGGCGACGGCGCTCGGGGCATCGAAATCACTCTCACTGCCGCTGAGGGCCTCCTGCACCTGGACCGCTAAGGCCTTGAGGTCATCGG
>CAMCJC010000168.1 GCA_945875065.1 uncultured Propionibacteriaceae bacterium
TGCCGGGCCTGGCGACCAGAACCCCGACCATCGGGGCTACCTAGAAGGTAACGGGCTGTACAGTCTGGTACGGGTGCTAGGCATACCGGGCCTGACTTACGCTGGTCGCGTGACTTCCTCGAGTGACGCAGAGGCCCGCCGGGCCTTCGCGGATGCGCTCGCGCTTTTCGATCTCCACGCCCTCGAGGCCCGCGACTTGGTGTGGGCCGCAACCGATCTCCTAGTCGCCTCACCCGATAGCGGGCCGCATTTGGTTGCGCTGGCCAGTGCCGTCATCACGCCCACGACGAGTCCGTTCGAGAATTGATGCGCTCCTCATTACTGTGTCCGGGAACAGTCAGCGATACCGCCACTCGAACACGGGCGCGTTGCGATCCACGCGGCACAAACGAAGCTGCATCGATAGCAGGCTGGTGAACTCACCGACCGGCAACTCGCCCCATGAACCGCACGACATCATCGGTCACGGCAACCCAAGCGTCGTCGAAGATCTGGTTGTCGCCGACGACATGTTCTGCGACCTGCCCTATCTCGCCGGGGTGCCGAAGGACCCGACCACTGCGGCCCTTCGCATCCTCGGGTACGAGGATCCCTGGGAGCTGTGAAGGCCCCCAGGAACAACCCCGGGCAGCGGGAACCGCCACCCAATGGTGTTGCAATACCTTGAGCGCGGCGCGCTGCCGTCCCTTCCTATCTTGGCCCAAGGAGCTGGCTGTCGAGGGGCGCCCCGCAGCTGCCCCAAGGCCAAGGCGGTGACGTCTCAAGGAGCTGGGTCTCGAGCCGCAGTCGGCTGCTGATAAGGGCCAGGCCCCTCCAACGTCAAGGAACCCCAACACTCCCGGGGTCGGCAGAGCAGGGCGATGCCGGCATCCTCACCTAGAACAACACGTTCGAAACAGGTCCTAGCCCGGCGATTCACGCGCGCCTCCGGGTAGTTGGGGGAGACAAGGCAGGCGGAGATGAGCGTGAAGCGGAGATCACATCCCCTGCTGGCGGGGCATGTGACCTCACGACCACGAAAGTGCCGGCTACCCCAAGACGCTGGCCTGGCCCCGGCGTGTGATTTCTCCGTAGTTCCCTCGTTTGAAACAATTGCTGACATGCGCGAACAGGGAGCCTCATCCGGAGGCGGGAAGCGATCCGGCTTCAACTTGGGTGGTTCTCGTAAACCCGGCGGTACGGGGGCGCGTCGCGGAGCCGGTAATCGTGATGGGGCCGGCTACAAACGCAAGAGCTTCAACTCGCGAGACGACCGTCCCAGGGACAGCGGTCGCAAGGGCGACGGCGGTCGGCGGGATGATCGCGGTGAGGCGCGCTGGCGCTCAGACAGGCATGACGACGACCAGGGTCGTCGCGAAGGCTCTCGTGGGGAGCGACGCTGGGATGGGGAGCGTCAAGGCGGCGGGCAGCGTTGGAACAGCGACCGCAAGGGCGATAGCAGGCGACGAGACTATCGCTCCGGGAAAGGCGCGGATAGACGCGACAGCGAAGGCTCGCGAGGGGAGCGACGCTGGGATGGGCAACGTCAAGGCGGCGGACAGCCTTGGAAGCCCAACCGTGACGAAGACCGGGATCGTCGCGATCGGAACAGCGACGGCTCGCGCGAGCACCGGCGTCGAGACGGTGTCCGCACGAGTAATCAGGGCGAGCGCCGTTCCACCTTCCAACGCGGCGACGATCGTCGGTCGGGCGAGGGAAAGGGCTTGGGGTTTCGCCGAGGGGCCGGGGAACGTCGCGGCTCAGGCACTAGCCGGGGTGACGCGGGTCAGCGGTTTGGCGGCAGCCGTGGATCGAGTCATGGCCGGGGCGCCGGTGAGCGTCGCGACGACCGGGAGCGCCGCGTTCCCAGCCCCGGGACGGCTCCGGCACCCGATGAACCCTCGACTCCTACTGAGTTCGACGAATCGCGCTTGCCTGCCGGTGTCCGCGCAGAGCTGAAGGGGCTCCCAAAGGATCTGGCCGACACCGTCGGGGCCCACTTGTTCGCAGCTGGGGCGCTCCTCGACGAGGACCCTGACCTCGCGTATCGGCACGCGGCCGCCGCGAAGCGTCGCGCCGGACGGCTCGCGGTGGTCCGCGAGGCCACAGCGGAGGCCGCGTACGCCTCTGGCCGCTACGAGATCGCCTTGCGCGAGTTTCGGGCTATCCGCCGCATGAACGGTGGCGACGAACTCCTGCCGGTCCTCGCCGACTGCGAGCGCGCCCTCGGCCGTCCCCGCGAGGCCCTCGAGCTTCTGACCACCCTCGATCCGCGCACCAAGAACATCGGCGTTCGCATCGAATGCCTGCTCGTGGAAGCCGGCATTCGTGACCAACTCGGCCAGCGAGGTGAGGCCTTGCGCCTTCTGCGATCAGCCATCTCGCACCGCATCGGCCCCAAACAAGGCCAAGCACGGCTCCGCTACGCCTACGCCGACCTGCTTGAGGCCGACGGCCAGGCCGACGCAGCCCGCGAGTGGTTCGACGCCGCCGCCCGCCTGGACCTTGATGGCCGGCTTGATGCCGTCGACCGCATCGCCGTCCTCGACGGTATTACCCTGCCCGAAGACTTTGAGCTAGACCCAGAAGAGGACGACATGACCGACCACAAGGACCTGACCGAGGAACCCGAAAGCGAACCAGCTGTGTCGCCAGACCCAGAAGACGACGTTGAGACCGTCGTGATCGAGCTAGTCAACCCCGAGGACGAGGTCGCCGAGCTTCTCGCTGAGATCGACGGAGAATAAGCAGTGTCCACCCTCGCGGCCGCGTATGACGCGGCCCTGTTCGACCTGGATGGTGTCATCTATCTCGGTCCCCACGCCATCGACGGGGTCCCCGAGGCCTTGGCGCGGCTGGCCGCCGGCGGCACCAAGCTTGGCTACGTCACCAACAACGCTGCCCGCACCCCAGGCCAGGTGGCCCAGCACTTGCGCGAGTTGGGGATCCCCGCAACGGATGACGATGTCGTCAACTCCACGCAAGCAACCATCCGGATGCTGCAAGGCCGACTCCCGGCCGGGGCGAAGATCCTACCGGTCGGGACCTCCGCACTGGTCGAGCAGCTCGCGGAGGTAGGCTTCACCCCGGTCGATTCCCTTGAGGCCGAACCCGACGCCGTCGTCCAGGGATATCACCCGCAGCTGCCGTGGAATCTTCTAGAGCTTGGGGTGATCGCCATCCACCGCGGCGCCCAATGGTTCGCCACCAACCCCGACCAGACCCGTCCCACTGAGCGTGGTATCCTCCCCGGCTGCGGAGCCCAGATCGACCTCATCGCCTCCTGCGTCGGGTACCGCCCCGAGATGGCCGGCAAACCGTTTCGGCCGCTGCTCGACGAGACCGTGCTGAGACTCGACGCCGAGCACCCCATCTTCGTCGGCGACCGCATCGACACCGACATCATCGGCGCCGGCAACGTCGGCATGGACTCCCTATTCGTATTCACCGGCGCCCACGGCAAGTACGACCTCCTCACCGCCGAGCCGGTTGGCCGTCCCACCCACATCGGAGCCGATATTGCCGCCCTCCTCGAGCCACCCCGCAAGCTCGTGGAGGCTGGCGGGCAGTTCGCCTGCGGCGACGCGGTGGCCACAGTCGCCGACGGCGTCGTCACCATGGGTGAGGTGCCCGCGACCTACGCCGGTCAGCTCGATGCCCTGTGGGCTGCGCTGAATGCCGCCTGGAGCCGCGACGCCGACGCTACCGCCGTTCTCGACCGCCTGGACCTGGTGCAGTGACCGCGAGCCCGATCCCATCAGATGTGCGACGCACCCAGGCCGTCATCGACGCGATGGCTGCCCTCGGGGACCTAAACGAGTTGTCGGTGCGCGACGCCTTGGACCGCCTGGAGCACGCCCACGCCGACATCGGCGCCGCGTTGAACCCCGAGGCGCAGCCGCCGCTACCGGCTGAGGCGCAGTGAGGCTCGACCGGGAACTAGTGGCCCGCGGCTTGGCACGCTCCCGCACCCAGGCCGTCGACCTCCTAGCCGCCGGCCGCGTCCGCGTCGATGGCCGCATCGTAACCAAAGCATCCCGAGCGGTCGCACCCAGCAGCCTCATTGAGGCCGAGGCCGATCCCTGGGTCTCTCGCGCCGCCCACAAACTACTTGGCGCCCTTGAGGACTCCGCCACGAGAATCCACGGCCGCGTCCTTGACGCCGGCGCCTCCACCGGCGGTTTCACGCAGGTCGCGCTTGATCGCGGAGCCACCCGCGTCTACGCCGTCGACGTCGGCCACGGCCAGCTAGCCGAAGCCGTCCGCTCTGACCCGCGCGTTACCAGCCTGGAGGGTCTAAACCTCCGCGATCTTGTCATTGGCCACCTCGACAACCAGAGCGTCAACCTCATCGTCGGCGATGTTTCCTTCATCTCGCTGCGCCTGCTCCTCGAACCATTGCTCGGCGTCCTGAACGCCGACGGCCAGGCCCTGCTCCTTGTCAAGCCCCAGTTCGAGGTGGGGCGAGCCGTGCTCGGTAATTCCGGCGTGGTTTGCGACGCCCGCCTTCGCGCCCAGGCCGTTGACGACGTCATCGCCCACGCGTTGAGCCTCGGTTGGCGGTGCGACTGGCGCGGCGACAGCCGCCTGGTCGGCAGCGGCGGCAACATCGAAACGTTCATCCGCCTGGCGAAAGGCGCTCCCGAGGACGGCAGCTACTAGGCTGTCAGGCGTGGAGAACCGCACGATCGCAGTCCTGCTGCACCCTGAACGCGAGGAGGCCCTGGAGGCCGCGTGCGCGTTCATGCGGCGGATGCCCGGGTTTGACTTCCTCACCTTCGCCGATGACGTCGACCGCCTCGCCGCGCGCGTGCCCGCGGCCAGCCTGGAACCGATCGGAGAGAATACGGCAGAGGTCGCGGTCGTCTTCGGCGGGGACGGCACCGTGCTCCGCGCGGCCGAGTGGGCGCAGCCGGCCGGAGTGCCGCTGCTCGGCGTTAACCTAGGCCACGTGGGCTTCCTCGCCGAGCTCGAGACCTCCGACCTGGGGGCCTTGCCCGAAGCCGTTTCCGAGCGCCGGTACGAGATTGAACGTCGCCTCGTCCTACAAGTCCGCGTCAGCGGCCCCGAAGGTAGTTGGCAGTCATTCGCCGTGAACGAGGTCTCCCTCGAAAAGCTCGCGCGCGAGAAGATGCTGAACGTCCTCGTCCAGGTTGACGGCCGGCCTCTGTCCCGGTGGGGGTGCGACGGCGTTCTCGTCGCTACCCCGACGGGCTCCACCGCTTACGCGTTTTCCGGCGGCGGCCCCGTCGTGTGGCCGGAGGTGCAGGCGATGCTGCTTGTCCCGCTGAGCGCGCACGCCCTGTTCAACCGGCCGATGGTGCTGTCGCCAGCCTCCGAGGTGCGGCTTGAGATCGCCGGCCCCGCCCCCGAGGGCGTCATCTGGTGTGACGGGCGCCGCAGCACCGAGGTCGGGATCGGACAGCGCATCGACGTCGTCGCCTCGCCGCGGCCGCTGCTGATCGCTCGCCTCGCCGAGCAGCCGTTCACCACCCGGCTCGTCCGTAAGTTCAAGCTTCCCGTCAACGGTTGGCGCCAGGCTCCCGGGACCGCCTCGTGCTGACTGAGCTTCGCATCGCCGGACTCGGAGTCGTAGCCGACGCGTCCCTGACGCTCGGTCCGGGCCTCAACGCCCTGACCGGTGAGACTGGCGCCGGCAAGACCATGATCGTCGCCGGCTTGGGCCTGCTCCTTGGGGCTCGCGCCGAAGCATCGCTCGTTAGACGCGGCGCCGATCGGGCGCTGGTCGAGGGGCGCTGGGAGGTGCCAGCCGGATTAGCGGCCCGGGTTGATGACCTGGGGGGATGCCTCGACGACGACATTGAGCTCGTCACTTCCCGGCAAGTCTCCGCTCAGGGACGTTCGCGCGCCGTCGTGGGAGGCGCTCAGGTGCCGGTCGCCACCGCCGCCGAGCTTCTCGGTGATCTAGCGACCATCCATGGGCAGTCCGAGCAGATCCGTCTGTCCTCACCGGAACGGCAGCGCCAAATCCTCGACGACTACGCTCGGCCCGCTGCGCTAGAGACCTACCGGAGCCGATTCGACGAGCATCGCCGTATCTCCGAGGAACTGGGCCGCCTCGAATCCGAGGCTCTGGAACGCGCCCGCGAGCTCGACATGCTTCGGCACGGCCTCGACGAAATTGCCGCCGTTGACCCACAGCCGGGGGAGGATGTCGC
>CAMCJC010000169.1 GCA_945875065.1 uncultured Propionibacteriaceae bacterium
CCGCTCCGCGACTGCCGAGGCGTTATCGGCCGACCGTTCCCACTTGTCATGGAAGTAGACGGCGGCATCCTCCGGGGTTCCCTTGGACTCCGAGATCATGCCTTTGAACACCTGAACGTCGCTGGGGTTGTCGCCCTCGGCCATGAAGGCGAGCTGTAGTTCGAGCTCGTACCAGTTCATGTTTTTCGACTTGGCGTAGTCCATGAGCAGAGTGTTGCGCCCGTCCGACCATTGCCCCAGGCCGGCCCCGCCCTTGTCGTGGTCGGTGATGCCGTGGAAGTCGTTGTCGATGATCGCCTGCTTCCTGGGCCCGATCTGGTAGGGCTCGTTGTAGACGGTCTCGACACCGGTCGGATCGATACCGGATTCCTCCGACCAGTTGCCTAGGATGCCGGCGATGTTCTCGTCGGGCATGCCCCAAGTCTTGAGTACGGAGTAGGCCTTTTGGGCGTTGGCCTCGACGTTGGCGTCGACGACTCCACCGCCCCCATCGCCTCTGGTCCCGCCGCTTTCGCTGATTGAGCAGTCAGCCATGCTGCGGTCGATCTTGCCGTCGGTTTGGGCGCGGTCGTCGGTCAACCCTCCTAGGAGCGACATGATGAGCGAGGCGATGGATACCGTCGCGATGCCTGCGGTCGCGACGGCCGTCACAGGGGCGACGATCGCGCTGACGACGCCGCCGATCACGAAACCAATGGCATTACTGACCGCTGTTCCGATCGCCATGAATGGGGCGGTGACGACCGAGACGATTGCCGAGACCATGCCCGCGACCCAGGCCATGAACGCCGCGAAGGCGTTGGCGATCGCGGCCATCGCGGCGAAGAACATGGACTTTAGCCAGGCCAGCAGGGCCATCAGCATTGCAAGGCCGGTCGCAGGGGGAGCGGCTGCTGCGGCGCCGGCGGTGGTCACCTTGGCGCCCGTGGACATGCCTTCGTCGTTCTTGTCCTTCTTCTCATAGCTGGTGCCGCCGACGCCGAGCTTCTTATCGCCGCCTGGTTTCGCCGGCTCCGCGACGGGGCTGCCGCCGGTGACCTTCGTGGCATCCTTGGCGGCTTCGACCGCGACGTTCTTGGCGGCCCCGACCGCTGCTCCGTGAGCGCCCCCTTTCGTGCCTCCCTCGGCAGCACCAGAGACTGCGGCTCCGGTGTAGCGGCCAGCTGTCCGTCGAGCCGCTGAACTGCCGTCTTTGTCGATGGCGTTCTGGGCCGCAGAACCGGCCATTTGCGCTGGGATACCATCCGAGTCTTTACCCAACTTGCCGATAGCCTTGCCGGCGTCTGTGTCCTTGCCCGGTCGGGGCGCGGAAGTCGCGGATTCCTCCGGCGGTTTGGGAGGTTGCCGCGGACCGGTTGGCTGCTGTCGACCGGGAGGTTTCGGACCTGGAGACTGCGCTCCAGGTTGCTGTGGACTAGGTCCGGGAGCAGGCTTCTTGGTTCCCGGGGCGGGCTTTGCCGGCTGCCCCAACGACTTGCTGCCCCGGCCGGCTCCGGCTGACGGTGGTGGGTCGACGGGAGGCGTCGTGCCGCCGCTAGTAGGCATGGCAGTGTTCCTTTCCAAGGGACTTCAGGTAGCGTCAGTAGTTGGTGATGAGGAAACCGTCGCTGTTGGTGGACCCGTTGGCCTGCACATCACGCAGCTGGACGTCGTAGCTGAGCAACTCAAACATCAAGTCCGACTGGTAATTCGTCTTGTTCTTGGCATAGTTCGTATATGCCTGGGACAGGTTGTTCATGACATTTATCAAGGGTCGCATCGTGACGTCGGAGGACTGGTAATCGTGTTTGAGATCGCTACCGTTGGACAAGACCCACTTCATGTCCGAGATTTGCTGCGTAACCCCGTCGGATTCCTGCTTTTGAACTGATGAGAGGTAGTTGACGTAGTTCTCGCCTCTGGGGACGAGCGCGTCGAGATAACCGGAGTAGACATCGCCACTGCGCCAGTTCACCTCGAATCCTCCGGGCACAACGTTGGAGGTCTTCAACTCCAACGACGACACACCGTCGGAAGTCTCGCTGGCCGAGGAACCGACAATTTCGTCGCCAGCAACTGCGGGTGGCACCTCCGGAGGTCGCAGGAACAGCCCATCGACCTTCGTCGTCTCGAGCTCCTTGGTGTATGAAGTGATTTGCTGCAGGTTGGAACGCATCTCCAGGAGCTTGCTGTCCAGCTTGTCGCGGGTTTCCTTCTCTTGCGGTGCCACGGCGACCTCGTAGTAGGCGTGAGCGATGTCGAAGTTCTTCGCGTCAAGGGACTTGAGGTGCTGCGCCCCAGTCGCTCCCGGGTTCATGATGATCCGCCATTGGTCGTACTTGCTGAACGAGGCGTCGGAGGCAGCCGTGGTGCTGCCCGTGTCCTGCTGCCGCTCGTTGAAGCTGAGTTCCTTGTTGGCTCGGATCGTCAGATTCAGGATTTGTGGGGTGAACGGCTCGTCGGCCTCCAGCAGCACCCCGACGTATCCCGTTGAGCCGAAGGCCACGAAATGGCCTTCGATGCCTGGAGTCGAGACTTTGGTCATCTGGTTCCTCTCGTCGATACCCAGGAGGAATGCCTGGTAGTCGGCCGCAGAGTAGGAGATGGCCGCGGTGGCCGGGAAGTGCATGACGGCCAAGGCGCGGGTCCGCGACTCATTGACATACACGCCGTCGATCTCGCCCTTGAGCTTGGTTTTCGAGGTCTCGAACTGGTGGTTGTAGAGGGCCGTGGATGCCAGCGACTCGGAGCCCGCTTTAGCGGCTGAAGCCGCCGCGGCGGCCACACCGACGAGACCGGTCACGACGAACACGCTGAAGAAGATGCCGAAGCGCTCGATGGCGTGATGTGAATCGAGCTTGAACTTCTTGCTGAAGGCCTTCGCCTTGTCCTTTATCCCCATGTCACTTCCCGTTTCATTGGTTCTGGGCCGCATCCCCACGGCCGGCCGGGCCGGCGGTCCGCTCCCGCTAGCCCGGCCCTAAATCGCCGTTGAGTCTTGGGCCGTGTCGCTTAGCTCAGCCCTGGTCCACCGTCTGCACGATGACGGTGCCGCCGCCGAGTTCCTCAATGGTCGTCTGACCACCGGAGCCAACGGCGCTGATCAGGTTCCAGCCGCCGGTTCCGAGGGCGCCGCCAACGAGGATCAGCATCGCGATAGTGCCCCAGCCCGACTGCTGGGAGTTCTGCGGGGACATGAGCTTCTTCAGGAGCAGCACGGCTCCCCAGATGAGCCCAGCGGCTCCTAGAAGCATGAGCAAGGCGCCTCCCCAGGCTTGAATCTGACCTTTTGCGTTCTCTAGGAAGCTCGTCAGATCCCAAGCCGCCGTGGGTGCGCCGGTCCAGTCGAGGAGGCTAGCCTCGAAGATCTCCATCATGGTTCTTTCCTCTCGTGTTTCGCGCTGTATCCGCTCCTATCAGATCGGATCGAGGCGCCTTCCTTGTGGTGCTGTGGCGCAGGGGATCGGCCCTGGGGGCGGAGCTGGGAGGTTGCGGTTGACCTTCCGCCTCGGACTTGAATCCCTCTGCAACGATCAATCTACACCATTCATTAGGTCTATCATAGTCTCTATCGATACCTGATGATCGTTCATCTGGCTCCGTAGGCCTCCAGGTGCGCCGGGGCGGCTTGCCTTGCTGGGCGTTGGTCGTGATGGCATCGAGCTGGCGTCCACGCGGCCGGCTGGGCAGCGTGGGTCGCTCTATAGCCCCGGATAGATAAGGAGTCCGACACATGAGTCGTCTTCCCGGTGATACGTTCGCCAGGTGCATGCGCTGTGAACGTGAGCGCCAAGGACTCAGCCAAGCCGAGGTCGCCAGGCGCATGGCTGGCGTGCTGCGCGCGGCGGTCGACCCGTCGACGGTTGTCCGGATCGAGCAGCAGACTCGAGCCATCAGGTTGGACGAGGCGGTTGCGGTCTCGAGGGCCCTCGGGGTCCCGATCACGGTCCTGCTGAGCGATGACCTCGACACCGACGCCCGCGTCGACGCCTGTGCCGCCGAACTCGCCCTCGCCCAGCAGGAATGGGAACAGGCGGGAACCCGAGTCGAGCGACTGACCGAGACGCTCCGGTCGCTTCGCCGTCAGGCCCTGGCGGAGGGAGCCTAGGCGGCGGGGAGCGTTCCTGGTGGACCCCTGGCCGTCAGATCTGGATGCGCAGATCTGGCGAGGAGGTCATGTGATGTCGACGAGGGTTCGGATGTTTCTGGCGAGCAGGCTGTTCGCGCTGCTCGGGAACTGGATGATGATTTTGACCCTGGGCATGTGGGGCAAGGAGCTGACGGGGTCGAACACCTTGGCTGGGGTGTGCGTCGCCGCGATCATCGCGCCACGGCTGTTGGGCATCGTCGCCGGGTCGATCCTCGATCGCATCCCCCGCAAGACGGCCCTGCTCATATCCGATCTCGGCACGGCGGCCCTGGTGCCGGTTCTCGCGGTTGTCGATACGCGAAACGAGTACTGGATCTTGGTCGCGTTCGGGCTCGCCTACGGCACCCTCGGTGTGCTGCAGGCCGCCGCTCCCGGGGCCATCAAGGCTCTTTGCACCGGGGAGGAGATGCCAAAGGCCGTCTCGATCTACCAGGCGATGAGCGCGACCCTCGTCATCGTCGGGCCGCTGCTGGGGGCGGCGCTGTTCACGTCCTACCCGCCCTATCCGTTGCTGGCGCTGCTGGGCGGCTCGTTGCTGGCGGGGGGTGCGATCCTTGCGACGGTGCGGATCCCCGTCGAAGATGCGCCGGTCACCGGCGGCGTGTGGGAGGGGCTGCGACTGATCTGGTCGAGCTTCGCGTTGCGCACCGCCGTCGTTGCGCTGGTGCTGTCGCAGAGCGTGGCGGGTCTGGTCGACGGGTCGCTGTACGCGCTGCTCGACGCCCTGCACCTGCCGTCGAACGGCGCCGGAATCATCGTCGGGATTCAGGGCGTCGGGATGCTGGTCGGTGCGCTCGCGGGGCGGGTCGCGACGACTACCTCCCGGGCTCTTACCGCCGTCGGAATCGGGCTTGGCGGGACGGGCGTGGTCGCGCTGGGGATCGCGGCTTCGATCGGGCTCGTGTGGCCGCCTTTCGTGCTGATCGGCATCGCCGGCGGTCTGTTGGGTCTGGTGCAGACGGCGTTCGCGGTGCTGGTGCAGAGGGAGACTAAGCAGCAGGTCATCGGGCGGGTGCAGGCCGCGATCCAGGCCTTCCTGGCGGTGCCGGGGCTGGCTTCGGTGCTGCTCGGGGCACTGCTGGTTGCGGCCGTCCCGGTCACGACGCTGTACGTCGTCATCGGCGCCGTGATGGTGGTGGTCGGCGCGTGGGTGGTGGCGCGCCGCAGGTCATGAGGTCAGGGCCGACTCAGGGGGATTCCCCGTTGTGCGCCGACCTCCCGGTGAAGGAAGCTGGGAGCACGCCGAGAACAGGAGACCCCATGACCGATCAACCTAACGAACACGACGAGCCCAAGGCCGAGCAGGTCTTCGGCGAGGAGGCCGCCGAAGCGACGGAGACCGTCGACGCGGAGGTCGTGAAGGACAAGTCCGAGAAGCGCAACCTGGGCGACGAGGCCGCCAGGTTCGTCGCGGACGCCGGCTACGCCGCGGCCGGGTTCGCCGGCCTGGTCGGCGAGAAGGTCCGGGCGTTCTACGACGAGCAGAAGGCCGAGTACGTCAAGACCCACCCCGATACCGACGCCCCGGGCGCCCGCCAGTTCCTCGAACAGCTGGGAACCCACCTGAACCGTCTGGTGGAGGACATCAACAAGGGCTTCCGCGACCTGAGCGACAAAGGGCGCGAGGTCGTCGACCGCTGGGAAAAGCCGGCCGAAACCCAGCCGAAGGGTGAGTCGCAGGCCGCCGAGGACCCGAAACCCGAGGAGTAGCAACTGGAGAATCGTCACGCGTCGCGCGAAGACCCCGCGCGACGCGTTTTCATGTGTCCTCGCCCCTCGACACGTCGCCTCGCCCCCACCTGCCCCTCGCCGTCGTCCTGCCCTTCGCCGTCATCCCGCCCCTCGCCCTCGTCCCGCCCCTCGCCGTCGTCCCCGCCTCACTCCATCGCCCGCCCAGCCCATAACGGGCGCGAATCGCCGTTTTGGGTGAACAGGAGTGTGTGCGGCTAGGGGTTTTGCGGGGCTGGTTCACCTGGCCCGGCGTTTCGTGCACACCCTGGGGGTATCGGGTTGTGTC
>CAMCJC010000170.1 GCA_945875065.1 uncultured Propionibacteriaceae bacterium
CGTCATGTTCCACCTGTTCATGGACCACCAGTCACACTTCCTCTCGGTGCTCGGCGCCGGCCTCGCCCTCGGCATCTTGTTCGGTGTGATGTCGGCCGCACTGACCTATGGACTGAGCGGTGGCCGTCGCGATTTCGAGTCGCGGCGCCAGGTGGTCGCCACCGCGTACGAGCTTCTGTGCGAGCACAAGGTCGCCGCCCAGGCGCGTGAGTTGCTCGCGTCCCGGGGCGGCAACCTTTGACCGCCGCACGGTCAGCTTTGGGTCTCCCGGTAGTGTTTCCCCATGGAGCTGACTTGGGACACCTACAACCCTTCCTCTGACGCCGACCGCGTGCTAGTGGTCGCTCCCAGCCTCGGCGGGAACTGCGCCCACCAGTGGGCGAAGGTCGCCGACCTGCTGAGCGAGCGGGCTCGCGTCGTATT
Source organism: uncultured Propionibacteriaceae bacterium (assembly GCA_945875065.1). GTDB lineage: Bacteria > Actinomycetota > Actinomycetes > Propionibacteriales > Propionibacteriaceae > Arachnia. The sequence goes on from CAMCJC010000170.1 coordinate 424, forward strand.
CGTCGATTACCCCGGCCACGGTCTAAGTCCATTGTGGGACGATGCCGACGAGCCGACGTTGGACAAGGTCGCCGACGGCATCGTGGACGTTATCGCAGAGGTCCGCGAGCAGGTCGGGGATCTGCCGGTCGTATATGCCGGGCTATCGGTTGGCGGCGCGACGGGTCTTCACCTCGCACGCGATCACGCCGATCTGCTGAGCGGCGTCGCTGTCATCGCCTCGGCCGCGACGGTCGGCGATCCCGCCCGATGGCTGGCGCGCGCCGAGCAGGTCGAGTCGAGCGGCACGCAGCAGCTGATCGACGAGACGACGAAGCGATGGTTTACCCCGGCGTTCCGAAGCACGAACGCGAACGTCGTAGAGACGATCATGGAGGGCCTTGCCGCCGCCGATGACCATTCTTACGCGCAGCTGTGCCGCGCACTCGCCGCGCACGATTTGCGCCCCGAACTAGCGGACATCCGCTGCCCGCTGTTGATCATCGCCGGTGAGCGGGACACGTCGACGCCGATGGTTAACCAGGAGTTCGTCGCGGAGACCGTTCCTGGCGCTCAGTTGTCGGTGGTGCCGAACGCCGCGCACCAGATGACCGTTGCCGCGCCGCGCGAGGTGGCGGATCTGCTCGCAGCGTTCCTGGATCGCGTCGTCAAGCCCCGCCACATCGTCAGCGACTTTTAATCCTCAGCCCTGCAGGGCTGCCATCCATCTCTCGACCTCGTCAGCCTTCCGGGGCAGCTGTCCCGAAAGGTTGATGGGGTCGCCGTCCGTGATGAGGATGTCGTCCTCAATCCGGACCCCGATGCCGCGGAACTCCTCAGGGACCAGCAGATCGGTGGCCTTGAAGTACAGGCCGGGCTCCACGGTGATCACCATGCCGGGCAGCAGTTCCGCGTCGCGGTAGCGCTCGCGCCGGGCGTGGGCGCAGTCGTGGACGTCGAGGCCGAGGTGGTGCGAAGTCCCGTGCACCATCCAACGCCGGTGGTAGCCGCCATCCTCGGCGAGCGTCTCGTCGACGCTGCACGGCAGCACTCCGATATCGGCGAGGAACTCGGCGATCACCCTGATCGCAGCCTTGTGAGGGTCGAGGAATCCGTTGCCGGCCCGGCACGCTTCAATGCCGGCCGTCTGCGCCGCCAGGACAGCCTCGTAGACGCGACGCTGGGCCTTGGTGAAGCGGCCGCCCACCGGGAGCGTACGAGTCACGTCGGCGGTGTACAGCGAATCGACCTCGACCCCTGCGTCGAGCAGCAGGAGCTCATCGGGGGCCAGGTCACCGTCGTTGCGGATCCAGTGGAGGGTGTTGGCGTGGTCGCCGCCCGCGGAGATGGTGTCGTAGCCGACGGCGTTACCGAGGTGTCGGGCGTGCAGCCCGAAAACGCCCTCCACCCAGCGTTCGCCGCGGCCGTGCCGCACCGCGTTCGGTAGTTCTTTGGCCACAGCCTCGAAGCCGACCTTGGTTGCCTCGCAGGCCCGTCTGAGCTCGCTCACCTCGAACTCGTCCTTGACCAGGCGGAACTCCGATAGCTCGCGTAGCAGGTCCGAGTCTCGGTCGTCCGGGCCGCCGCGCAACTCATCGACCTGGGCCGTGACCTCGGGGTCCGAATCGCGCACGACCAGCACGTCCTTCACGCCCGACAAGTCGTCGGCCAGGCCGCGAATGTCACGACACTCCAAGCCAGTCCGGGCGGCCATCTCGTTGAGGGAGTCCCGCTGCCCGACCCACATTTCGCCGTAGCGGCTGGAAGCGTAGAACTCCTCGTTAGTACGGGCACAACGTGGGCGGAAATAGAGGATCACCGCGTCGGGTGTGACGACGGCGACCGCATCGGGTTCGCGGTCCTCGCCGAGTCCGGTCACCCAGGCGAACGTCGAGTGAGGGCGGAAGCGGTAGTCGCAGTCATTGGAGCGGACCTTGTAGGGGCCGGCCGGGATGACGAGTGTCGCGCCAGGGAAGGCGGCTCGCAGGCGGTCGTGACGGGCGGCGGTCCAGTCGGCGGAGGCGAGTCGGACGGGCGGGATGCTGCTGTAGGGGGCCCAGTCCTGGACGATGAACTTCTTGAACGCCTCCGAGTAGAGCGACTTGCGATTGTCGGTTCTGTCCTTGGCCTCGGCGGCGGTTACATGCTCATTCATGGCTGACGAGTCTACGACCGGATAGATTGGCCGTTACACCGACCGGAAGGACTCGCATGCTTGCCGATCCCAAAGACCAGCAGCGCCTGCTCACCCTGGCCGAGCTCGACGCCGAGTATGGACGCCTACAGCACGCGGCGCGCAGCCTGCCGGAGCACGCCAGCATCGCCGAGAGGATGAAGGACCGACAGGTGATCGTCGAGGATCTCACCCGGGCCGAGACCCGTGTCGACGACTACTCGATCGCCGTCAAACGAGCCGAGGCCGATGTCGTTCCGGTGCAGTCGCGGCTGGAACGCGAGGAGAAGCGGGTAGCTGATGGGTCGGTCACTGATGCGAAGGTGCTGCGGGGTCTGACCGAGGAGGTCGAGCGAATCAAGCGCCGGATCGAGGAACTGGAGGAAGCGGAACTGGAGGCGATGGCCCTCCTGGAAGCCGCCACAGTCGAACGCGATGACCTGGCTGCCCGCAAAGCGGCGCTTGAGGAGCGGATCCGGGCCGATGTCTCGATGCGAGACAAGAAAGTCGCCGGGCTCAGCGCCGAGGCGAAGGGAGTCGCCGCCAATCGCGCCGCAGAGGCCGCTCAGGTTCCCGAGGCGCTGCTGAAGCTATACGAAAAGATTCGGGCGCACAGCGGACTTGGCGCGGCAAAGCTCCACCAGGGGCGCTGCGGTGGTTGCCAGCTCCAGATCACCGTCGCCGACCTTGATACTTACCGCAAGGCCGCCCCGAACGAGGTGCTTCGCTGCGTCGAGTGCGACCGCATCCTCGTGCGCACCATGGATTCCGGCCTGTGATGCGCGGCGGCAAAATCCGCATCGCGGAGGTCCCCGATGAGGTTGCACAGGGGATCGAACAGCTGCGTGACAGTCTTGAAGTGCCCGACGCTTTTCCCACCGAGGTCCTCGATGAGGCGGAAAGGCTCGCGTCTCGGACAAGTTTCCCGCGGCATGCCGACCGCACGGACATTGAGTTCGTGACGGTCGATCCCGCGACTTCCAAAGACCTGGACCAGGCTGTTTGCATCCAGCGCAACGGAGGCGGCTATCGCGTCTGCTACGCAATCGCCGACGTTGCCGAGTGGATAGAGCCCGGATCAGCGCTAGACATCGAGGCCCGGCGGCGAGGTGAGACCCTCTACGAGCCCGGCGCGAAGGTGCCGCTGCACCCGAGCGAACTCGCCGAGGATGCCGGCTCACTGCTGCCTGACGGCCGTCCCCGCCCCGCGATCGTCTGGACCCACGAGCTGGATGCCGAAGGCCGCGAGCAAGGGCTAACCGTCGAGCGGGCTCTCGTGGTCTCGCGGGCGAAGCTGTCCTACGAAGGCGTGCAAGCCGATGTGGACGCCGGGAAGCCGCACCCCAGCATCGCTCTTCTCCCCGATGTGGGGCGGTTACGTCAGGCCCTTGAGGCCCAGCGCGGCGGTATCTCCCTCAACCTGCCTGAGCAGGAGATCATGGCCGTCGGCGGAACTTGGAGCACGAAGTTCAGGTCGCTACTGCCCGTCGAGGAGTTCAACGCTCAAATCTCCCTGATGACGGGCATGGCCGCGGCGAAGCTGATGGCCGACGGCGGCGTCGGCGTGCTGCGGACCCTCCCCGCGGCGGGGGATCGGGACATCTCCAGGTTGCGGATCGCCGCCCGGACACTCGGGGTGCCGTGGCCCGAGGACATCGCTTACCCGGACTTCGTGCGCAGCCTAGACCCCGCCGATCCCCGCCAGCTCGCAGTCCTGACGCGCTGCACGGCGTTGTTCCGCGGGGCCGGCTATCGCTCATTCACCGCTGGCTTGCCTGACGGCGACATTGGCCACGCGGCACTAGCCACCCGCTACACGCACGTCACCGCTCCGCTGCGACGCCTCGTCGATCGCTTCGCCTCCGAGGTCAGCGTCAGTCTCGCCCAGGGCGAATCTGTCCCTGAGTGGGTCTTCGAGGCTCTGCCGGGGCTACCCGAGGTGATGGCCGAGAGCAACCGGCGCGCCAAGGCGTGGGAACGCGGCATCCTCGATCTCGCCGAGGCGCTAGTCCTCAAGCCTCTAGTCGGGCGCGTCTTCGACGCCGTCCTGATCGACGTCAACCCCAAGACCGGGCTTGGCGTCTTTCAGATCGCCGAGCCCGCCGTCGAGGCCCGCCTCCCGGCCAAGGGCCGCAAGCCCGGCACTACGCTACGGGTGCGCCTAGATGAGGTTGACTTAAGGAACGGCGAGGCGCGCTTCTCCCATCCGAACTGACGGTAGAATCGTGCGCGGACGAGTCGGCCGGATGATCGCGGCCCGGGAATCGGGTTGAGGAAAGTCCGGACTCCACAGAGCAGGGTGGTGGGTAACGCCCACCCGGGGCGACCCGCGGGACAGTGCCACAGAAAACAAACCGCCCGGCTTAGTCGGGTAAGGGTGAAACGGTGGTGTAAGAGACCACCAGCGCCACAGGTGACTGGGGCGGCTAGGTAAACCCCACTCGGAGCAAGACCAAGAAGGCCAGCTGGCCGCGGACGCCGTTCGAGCGCTGCTCGCGCGAGGCGCCCGGGTAGGTCGCAAGAGCCCGTCGGTAACGACGGTCCTAGATGGATGATCATCCACGACAGAATCCGGCTTACAGGCCGGCTCGTCCCCTGCGCCGAAGCCGGGGCATTCGCGCCCACCAGGCAGGTGGATTGGCAAAACAGGCTGACAAGAGATCACGCTGGCTCATATAGCCAGGAGATCGCGGTATCGCTGGTCGGCCAGCAGGGCGCTGTGCGTACCGGTGGCCACCACCTGTCCGTGGTCGAGCAGGATGATGCGGTCAGCGGTCTTTATGGTGGAAAGACGGTGGGCGATCACGATGATCGTACGTCCCGTACGCAGCTCTTGAAGACTGGTGGCGATGTGGCTTTCGTTCTCGCCATCCAGATTTGATACCGCCTCATCAAGGAGAAGGATCGGTGCGGATATGAGCAGTGCCCGGGCGATGGCGATGCGTTGGCGTTGCCCGCCGGAGAGATTCTCGCCGCCGGGTTCACATACGGTGCCATAGCCTTCAGGAAGGCCGCTGATGAACTCATCGAGCATCGCCTGTCGCGCCGCACGTGCGATATCTTCATTGGTGGCGACCGGATTGCCGAGGCGGATATTGTCGGCGATAGTGCCTTCGAAAATATGCGCGTCCTGGGGGACAGCGGCGACCTGGCTGCGAATATACTCGGCGGGCATCTGATTGAGAGGGATGCCGTCAAGGGTGATCTGTCCGGACGTGGGATCCCAGAAACGTAGCAGCAGGTTGGCGATGCTCGTCTTGCCCGCACCGGAGGCGCCGGCGAGTGCCACGGTTTCGCCCGGCTCAATGGTGAAGTTGAGTGCCTCAAGGGCGGCTCCCCGCCCATCACCGTAGTCGAGCCTCACATCGGTGAACGCGAGAGCAGGGGCTGACGAGAATGCCGGGGTCTCGCACCCGTGATCGGTGATGAGAGAGGGCGCGTGGATGAGAGCCATTACGCGGCGTGCGGCTTCCCGTATAGCGCCGATACCAGCCGCGGTTTCGGAGATGCCGACGATCGGTGCCAGCGGAGCTATGGCCAGCGTG
>CAMCJC010000171.1 GCA_945875065.1 uncultured Propionibacteriaceae bacterium
GGCTGGTACGCCGACCACGACCGCATCCACACCATCGCCGAACAGACCGCCATCGACGCCGTCTGTGGTGCATGGCAGGCCGACATCGACGCCGGCCGGACATCGATCATGCTCGCCGCCACCAACCAGCAGGCCACCGACCTCAACGGCCTCGCACGCCGGCATCTCGTCGAGCTCGGCCGGGTCGACGACACCCACACCGTCGAGCTCCGCGACGGCACCCGCGCCGGCGCCGGCGACGTCATCGTCACCCGCACCAACGACCGCCAGCTCGCCATCTCGGCGACGGATTTCGTGAAGAACCGCGACCGCTGGATCATTCGGGAGGTCCACGGCGACGGGTCTGTGACGGTCAAAGGGCAGCGGCACGGACGGGTCACACGGCTGCCGGCCGACTACGTGCGGGCCTCGGTCGAGCTCGGCTATGCCGGCACCGTCCACGCCGCGCAGGGCGTGACAGTCGACACCACCCACACCCTCATCGCCGGTACCGAGTCGCGGCAAACCCTCTACGTCGCGCTCTCGCGCGGCCGCGCAGAGAACCACGTCTACATCTCCACCGGAGCCCGTGAGGAGGCCGCGTTGGCGATGGACACCCTCGAGCCGCCAACACCAATGCAGGTCCTCGAGGGCATCGTCGCCCGGGACGGGCAGGCCCGCTCCGCCACCACCAGCCAGCGACTCCTCACGGACCCGGTGGCGATGCTCGCCACCGGTGCGACCGCGTGGCAAGACAGCGTCCTCGAAGCCCTCACTGTCGCCGCCGGCCCGGATGCTGCCGCACGGATCGATGCGCACCTCGAGAAGATGATTCCCGGCGCCGAGACGATGCGCGGCTACCCCGAGCTCCGCGCCCAACTCCTCGCCACCCACCTACTCGGCCGTGATGACCCCATCAACGCATTCGACGCCGCCTACAACGCCCACGACCTGGCCGATGCCCGCAATCCGGTGGCGGTCATGGCCTGGAGGATGGCGCACTGGCAGGGCATTGACCTGCGTCATGGCGGACCGCTGCCGAGCCTGTGGCAGATCCCGGCCACCGTCACCGACCTTCTCACCCCCGAATGGAGCCGCTACCTGGAAGCCCGATACGAGGCCGTCGTAGCGGGAGCCGGCCAGGTCCGTCACCTCTCAGCTACATGGCCAGCCGATCCACGCGAGGCGCCGCGGTGGGCGCAGCCGCTCCTCACGGCACCACCCGACCTCCTAGCCGACATCGCCGTCTACCGGGCCAGCCTCGGAATCCCGGAGGCGGACTTGACGCCGCTTGGCCCGAGGGCGCAGTTCGTCTCTGAACGCCACTGGCAAGACGCCCTCCGGCAGCGCCTAGAGCAGCTTGAGCCGGCCCGCCAGTGGCAGCTGCTCCCCGACGCCGTCACGACGGATCCGTTCTACGACGTCCTGGCGCGGCGGCTGGAGGCCGCCCAGGTCGCTGGCTGTCAGGTCGAGCAAGATCTCGCGGCCGCGCTGCGCCGTGGCCCGCTACCCGTCGAGCATCCAGCCGCCGGCCTGTGGTACCGGCTCGCCGTCGACGCCCGCTACCATCACCTCGACACCCAACCCGAATGGGCGCAGGTCCTCTCCGATGAGCTCGGCGCTAGGCGCCTCGCCCAAGCCGCCGACGCCCCCGACTGGCCTAAGTTCTTGGAGGCACTCGAGACGTGGCCGCCGGCGCAGCAGCGCGACGCCCTCGAGGCCGCAACCATCCTGCTACCCGACCGCCTCGAGGCCGACGCAATCGGCCCCGTCCTCGCCGGCATCCTGACCGACCTCCACCACCTCGACGAGCAACTCATCGACTACCTCCACGACCCCGAAAACCTCCACGACCCCTACCAACACCCCGCCCTCGTCGACGAGCACCAGGCCCCCACAGGCCTCGAGGAGTTCGGCCCCACCAGCCGCGACCGAATCATCGAGCTCAACCAGCTGGCGGCGCAGTGGTGGCGGCAGCAGTACCCCGACTCCGGCGCCGCCCGCTACCTCAAGGGTCGGCTCGGCACCGACCTGACCGACCGCGACGACATCGTCGTCGGCTACGCCCCACCCGGCAACCGTCTCACCCGCCACCTCCTCGATGCCGGCGCGACGCCAACCGAACTCGTCGACGCCGGTCTAGCCCGCTTCACCCGCAACGGTCAACTCGCCGACGTGTTCACCGAACGCCTCATCATCGGCCTCCACAACCCCGCCGGCGAGCTCGTCGGCTTCACCGGCCGCACCGCCCCCGGAATCCCGGATGCGCCGAAGTACATCAACACCCGCACCACCAAGGCCTTCACCAAAGGCGAGATCCTCTTCGGGTTGTCCGAGCATGCCGCCCAGATCGAGGCCGGCGCCGATGTCGTGCGGACCGAAGGCGTCCTAGACGCCCTAGCCATCACCCTGGCCAGTAACGGCCGCGCCGTCGGCCTCGCACCCCTCGGCACAACCCTCACCGGGCGCCAGGCAGAGATGATCGCCGCCACCGGCGCCCACGTATGGGAAGCCGTCGACCAAGACCCGGCCGGGCAGCGCGCCGCCGCCCGCGACCACCAACTCCTACTAGCAAATGGCGTGGTCGCCCACCACCTATACCTCATCGCCCCGACCGGGCAGGAGCCGGTCAAAGACCCCGCCGAACTCGCCGCCCGCCCAGGCGGCCCCGAACAACTCCGCCAAGCCCTGACCTGGCGCGACTGGGCACCCACCATCGCCGCCCGCGAAATGGTCAACCTCATCAGCCAGCGCGCCAACGACCTCGACAACTCCGACACCCAACACGCCCTGATCAAAGCATGTGCGCCACAGATCGCAGCACTACCACCCGACCAACACACCCACCACATCCAGCTCGTCGTCGCCACCATCGGCGACCACCACCCCCAACTAGACCAACCCCACCTACAAGAGGTCCTCGCCGCACAGGTACGCGAGACCGCCGCCACCCGCCGCCTCCCACAACCCCCAGATGCCCACCGGCTCCCACCAGCCGAACAGCGCCTCGCCAACGCCCGCGCCCTAGCTCAAGCACGCCGCATCCTCGCCGACCTCAAAACACCCCAGCGACCCGCACCAGCTCGCGGCCACCAGCCCGCACCCTCCCGGCAACAGCGGCCCGCGCCGACACCCGAGACACCCCGCCGCGAGGTGCCCGAGACCCCAAAGCCGCAGCTCAGCCGCAACCGCCAAGCCCGGCTCTGGAACCAAATCGCCCGCCTGATCGACCGCGTCGATCACCACATCCGCGAAACCCGACTCATCCACCAAGCCCGCGAACTCGCCAACACACCCCTACACCCAGGGGAAGCGCTCGTCGACCGCCTCGAAGCCCGCGCCGCCCTAAAACGCGACCTCGAACAACTCCGCCACGAAACCACCACACCCAAACCCAGCCGCCTGCAACAGCGCATCGACGCCATCCGGCAACGCGGCCGCGACCGCAACATCGCACGCCTCGACCACGACATCAACGCCCTCAAACAACAGCACCCCACCATCAAGAACCTCCAACACCTCGCCACCCTCCAAAAACAACGAGACGCCCTCACCAAACCCACCCAGCAACGAACCCCCACCCAAACCCGCGACCACAGCCGCCACAACCACGAGCGCGAACACTAACCCAACCACCCCTGACCCGACGTGTCGTGCTGGCCAGATACGAGGCCTCACACTCACAGGAAGCGTCGTGAGCGGCCGCATGCGACGCCTCCCGTATCTAGGCGGTCGGTAAATCGGGTAGCAGCCCCCTGTCAGTGGTCGTCGCTACCGGATCAACCTGATGCTGCTGCCGGCAGCGGTCCCGCACCTCGAGCCGCCCGATAAACGGATACCAGTAGTAGGTGTACCAAGACATCAACTCAGCGTCAGGCCGCGTGTGCTGCGCTGCCAACCAGGCATCACGCAGCGCAGCGAGTTCACACACCAGGCCCTCATGCGCCAGCCAACAGGCAGGCAGCACCGTGACCGCATGCACCGCACACATCTCATCCACCCACGCACACAGAGACTCCCAATCCTGGGGGGTCCGTGTGGCGCGACTCCACGGTCGCAGCACCTCGCCGCCGTCCTCCGCAGCCGCCGTCCCCGTAGTGAGCACCTGCTCAAGCGCCACCGCCTGCTCATCAAGCCGCTGCTCGTGAGCCTGCACCTGCACCGCCAGATCCCGCACCACCCCCGCGAACTCATTCACCAACTCATCGGCACCCTGCGCCAGCGCCTGGTCATGTTCACTCATCTCCCAATCCTCTCACCCCAACCAAGTCCTCCCCGGCCGACTCATCCCGCGACACCTCGCCAAGGCTCCCCTCGAAATCCCCGACTCGGGGTTCCTCATCGGCCGGTCTCGGTGTTGGTGTGTGGTCGTAGATCGGTATTTCCGGTGCCGGCGCGAGCTTCCGGCCGCGTAGCGGCCGCAGCCCCCGCACCAGCACGATCGCCTCCGTACCGCGCAGCCGACCGATTTCATCCGGGCTGAGCAGCTCCCGCGCGATCGTTTTCACGTTCCGTGAGCCGCCCCCACGGCGACCATGCGAGATCGACGAATCCACCGTCCGAATAGTTTCCTTCCCCAGCGCTTCCGACAGCCACTTCCGCGTCGCCGCATCCGTCGACCCCAAAAACAACACCGTGTCGCAGTTCCCCACGATCGTCTCCCACCGCTCTTGATACAGGGCCTTCGCTTGATTGAGAGCCTGAACAATCAGGACCGTCGAGATGCCGCGGGAGCGGATCGTCGCCACGGTCACGTCGAAGTCGGGCAGGCGGCCGATGTTAGCGAATTCGTCCATCCAGCATTGGACCGGCCGTGCTAGGGCACCACCCGGCTGTTGCCTCGCCTGCCACGCGCCGCGCTGGAAGAACGTCGAGAACATCAGCGCAGACAGCCAAGAAAACTGTTTGTCCGAATCCGAGATGACCGCGAACAGGGCAGTCTTCTCGACTCCGACTTGGTCGAGCTCGAGGGTGTCATAGCTGATGATCCGCCGCACCGCCGGGATATGCAGCGGCGCCAGACGAAACGCCGTCGACACGATGATCGACGCCGCCGTCTTACGCGCAGCCTTCGTGTAAATCCCGTACTGCGACACCGCGAACCGCAACAACTCCGACCCATCCGGTAATTCGGCGGCTGCCTGGAACAACTGATCCACCGGACTGTCTCCATCGGCATCCATCCGATCCAACAAATCCATCACCGAACCAAGATGCTGCTCCCGCTTCGGGTAGGTGGCAGCCACCAGCCCAGCCAACCCGGTAATCAGCGCAGTCTCAGCCCGCTCCCACAACGGATCACTCGACCGCTGACCCGCCGGCGTCGTATTCGCAATAATCGTCCTCGCCATCAACTGAATATCTTCCGGCTCATGCCCCGGCCGCAAATAGGCCAACGGGTTGAACCCATCCGACTCTCCCAAATCCACCAGATTCAGCACCCGCACCCGATACCCAGCGTCCTTGAATGCCCCACCACACGACGCCACCAACTCACCCTTCGGATCAGTCACCAACACCGACGGCCCCGCCTCCGAAACCGCGAGATTCCGCAAATTCGGGGCCACAAACAACCGCGACTTGCCTGTGCCAGAGCCGCCAATACACAAAATATTGAGATTGCGTTGATGCTCCAGCTTTGCTGCGCGAGTCGTACGGATCCTGTGTTCCCTCGTCAACCAGACGTTCTTCTGGACATCTGGGTCCATGAACGGCCGTAAATCTCTGGTCCGACCCCATCGAGCTGAGCCATGCTCTTCGCCGGGGCGTTGGGATTGTGTCAGGCTGACGGACCAGCGTGCTAGGGCGACGAATGCGATTCCGATGAGAGCGCCGGTCAGGGGAGAGCGTTCCCAGGACCATGAAGGAGGCCATGTCTGGAGTCGTTGTATTCCTGCAGTCGTGGCCTGCAGCCATGTTGCTCCGGCGGCTGTTGCGTCTTTGAATCCGGATGTAAGAGTATTTCCGGCATGTGCTGCTAGTATTGTGATGGCTGCTAACAAAATGGTGTTGCAGGTTGTGCGTCCTCGCCTCGCGATAGGGGCAGTTTTCCTCAGCATTGTTCTAGTGCTTCTTTCGTAGGTTAGGAGTGCTAGGCATTGGGGGTGAAG
>CAMCJC010000172.1 GCA_945875065.1 uncultured Propionibacteriaceae bacterium
AGCATCGGGGCTGCCGCCACCTCGACCGCGCGACCCTCAAACAATGCCAGACCACCACCAACCACGAGGGGGACAACCCCCGCACGCCCCCGAAGGACCCCCGCTCCAAGGGACTTGACCCCGGCTGCCGGCCCGCTGCAGCGCGGTCATCGTCACGGCGGATCAGCTCGGCGCAGTAAGTCATTGACACCTCGTCTCCCTTCTTTCACGGCAGACTTTCACACTTTCGGTAGTATAGTGCCGAAAGTGTGAAAGTCTGCCGGATTCGCTCCGGCATGGAAGGAGAGCGATGGCGGCGACGGTCAACATCCGGCAGCAGGCCCCGGCGAATGAGGCCGAACCACATCCGCCAGCGGTTGATGCGGGTCAGGCGCGTGCGGAGGCGAGAGCCGCTGCGCGGGAGTTGGCCCGGCTGATGCGGCCGGTGCGGGCGTCGATGCTGGTGGCGGTCGGGTTGCAGGTGGTCGCGGCTGCGGCGACGGTTGTGCCGTTCATCGCGATGGCCGAGTTGGCGAAGGCTTTCCTGGCTGACCAGGTGGACGAGTCCCGCGTCTGGTCGGCGGTGTGGGCCGTGGTGGCGGCTCTCGTGGTCCGGCTGGTGTTGGGCGGGTCGGCGTTGGTGATCACGCACCTGGCCGATCTGAAGGTTCAGCGTCTGGCTCGTATCCAGATGGTGGAGCGGCTGGGGCGGGTGCCGTTGGGCTGGTTCACCCGGCATTCCTCCGGTCTGGTGCGCAAGGCCGCCCAGGACGACATCGCCGACATCCACTACCTGGTCGCTCACGGCGCAGTGGACACTGCGGCGGCGGCGACGGTGCCGTTGGCCGGGCTGGCGTATCTGCTGGTGCTGGACTGGCGGCTGGCGCTGGTCGGGATCGCCACGCTGCCGGTGGCGGTGGTGATGTTCGCCGTCACGGGCCGCGAGATGGCGGCGAAGAACTCCCAGGTGAACGCGGCGGTGGAGCGGATCAGCCTGACGATCGTGGAGTTCGTCTCGGGGATCGCGGTAGTCAAGACGTTCGGGCAGGCTGGCCGCGCGCACGCCGCCTACCGCAAGGCAGCGACCGAGTTCGCGGATGCCTACGGCGGTTGGGTGCGTCCGATGCTGAGCGTGGAAGCGCTCGCCACGATCCCGGTCTCGGCACCGGTGGTGCTGCTGGTCAACCTCGCCTTCGCCACCTGGTTCGTCACCCAGGGCTGGGTGCCCGTGGTGGACGCGATCACCGCAGCAGTGGTGGCGATGATGATTCCAGCGGTGATCATGAAGATCAGCTTCAGCCTGCAATCCCGGCAGACCGCCCAAGCTGCAGCAGCCCGGATCGGCACCATCCTCAACGCCCCGGTCCTGCCCGAACCCGCACACGGCCGCGTTCCTGCATCGGCATCGGTGGAGTTCGACGCGGTGAGCTTCAGCTTCGACGGCCACCACCGGGTGCTCCACGACATCACCCTGACGTTGCCGGAGGGGACGGTGACCGCGCTGGTGGGGCCGTCGGGGTCGGGGAAGTCCACCTTGGCGTCCCTGGTGGCCCGGTTCCACGACCCCGATGCCGGCAGCGTGCTGGTCGGCGGCGTCGACATCCGCGAGATCTCCTCGACCGAGTTGTACCGGCGTGTCGGGTTCGTGTTGGAGGACGTTCAGCTGCTGGATGCCACGGTGGCCGACAACATTCGCCTCGCCCGCCCGGAGGCGTCGTTGGAGGAGGTGCGGCGGGTCGCCCGGCTGGCGCAGATCGACGACGACATTACTGCCCTGCCACGCGGCTACGACTCCGTCGTCGGCACCGACGCGCTGTTCTCCGGAGGTCAGGCGCAACGGGTGTCGATCGCCCGTGCCCTGCTCGCGGACCCGCCGATCCTGATCCTGGACGAGGCGACCGCGTTCGCCGACCCGGAGTCCGAGTCCCGTATCCAGGCCGCCCTCGCCGAGTTGGTCGGGGGCCGCACCCTGTTGGTGATCGCCCACCGCCTCGCCTCGGTCGTCGGGGCGGACCAGATCGTCGTCCTCGACGGTGGCCGGATCGTCGAAACAGGCACCCACGAGCATCTCCTCGAACAAGACGGCGCCTACGCCCGCATGTGGCGCGCCTACCAACCCGCGACCGTGGAAGGGAGCAGGCGATGATCCGGCAGTTGCGGACCGTGCTGAGCGCGGAGTGGCAGGGCCAGTACACGAGCTTCCTGGTCTGGACGAGCCTGTACGGGGTGCTCCAAGGACTGGCTGTGGCGATGCTGGTGCCGATCGCCCGCAGCCTTCAGGCCGGCGACGCCGGCAGCGCCTGGCGGTGGATCGGCGCGCTCGCAGTGACGGCGGTGGCATGCAGCATCGCCCACTACGTGCAGGCGATGGGCGGGTTCCAGGTGGCGCTGGCCGCGTTGCGCAGCATGCATCAGCGGATCGGGGACCACCTCGTCACACTGCCGCTGGGCTGGTTCACCGGCAAGACCGGCAGCATCGCGCAGATCGCCTCCAAGGGAACGCTGTCGGTGGGTGTGGTCGCCGCGCACCTGCTCACCCCGGTGATCATCGGGGTCACCGCCCCGGCAACCGTGATCATCGTGATGCTGTTCTTCGACTGGCGCCTGGGCCTCGCTCTCCTCGCCTCCGTCCCGATCATTGTCGGCGTCGGGCACCTCGCGTCACGACTGATCGCCCGCAGCGAGCACGCCACCCACACCGCCGAGGTCGCAGTCAATGACCGGGTGCTTGAGTTCGCCCGCTGCCAGCCTGTGCTGCGCGCGTTCGGCCGCTCCCACGACCCCGGAGGCTACCGGCCGCTGAATCAGGCCATCACCACCCAGAACACGGTCGCCCGCAGGGCGTTGTTCGAATCGGTGGCCGGGTCCAGCCTCAACGGGTTCACAGTCCAGGCCGTGTTCACTCTGGCCGTGATCGTCGCCGCGACCCTCGCGCTCGGCGGGACCCTGACCGGGATCGACCTGCTCGCGCTGCTCGGGGTCACCTCCCGATTCACCGGCCCGCTGACCGATGTGGCCGACTACTCCGGCCACATCCGAGCCTCCCGCGCCGAGCTCGACCGCATCCAGCAGATCATGGACGCCGCCCCGCTCCCGGAGCCCGCGCACCCCAGCCCGGTCGGCGAGCCCGGAGCGATCGCCTTCGAGCAGGTCGGTTTCTCCTACGAGCCCGGCAGCCCGGTCCTGGACGACGTCTCCTTCGCCGTTGCCCCGAACACGATGACGGCGCTGGTCGGCCCGTCCGGGAGTGGGAAGACCACCATCAGCCGTCTCATCGCCCGCTTCTGGGACACCGACCACGGCACCGTCCGGGTCGGCGGGGTCGATGTGCGCGACCAGATCACCGAATCCCTCATGGCACAGCTGGCGCTGGTGTTCCAGGACGTCTACATCTTCGACGACACCCTGCGCGCGAACATCCGCATGGGCGACCCTGCTGCCAGCGACGAACAGGTCGACAGAGCGGCCGAGCTGGCCGGGGTCACCGAGATTGCCGGACGCTTGCCTGACGGGTGGGACACCCAGGTCGGTGAGGCCGGCTCCGCACTCTCGGGTGGGGAACGCCAACGCGTCTCCATCGCCCGAGCCCTCTTGAAACGGGCACCGGTCCTGCTGCTCGATGAGGCCACCGCCGCGCTGGACCCGGAGAACCAACGCTACGTCCAGGCCTCCCTCGATTCCCTGCGAGGGCAGGCGACGCTGCTGGTGATCGCCCACCAGCTCTCCACCGTCATGACCGCAGATCAGATCATCGTCCTCGACGAGCACGGACGTATCGCCGAGACGGGTCGGCACGAGGAGCTGCTCGCCCTCGACGGCCGTTACGCCGCGTTCTGGAACGAACGCTCCCACGCTCTCGGCTGGCGACTCCTCCCCGCAGCACCCGGCCAACCCCACGAGACAGGAGCATCCCGATGACCATCGAACCACAGCATCTGGACAGCCGGACAGTCCCGGACGAGGCCACCTCGGTGCCGGGGCAGCCGACGCCGCAGATCCCGCTGCTGCTCGCCACGGTGTTCCTGGCCTATCTGGGGCAGATGACCTTGAATCCGATCATCGCGCCGCTGGCACGCGAGGTCGGGCTGGCCGAATGGCAGGTCGGGGTCACCATCAGCACCGCGGCGATGATGGTGGTGCTCAGCTCCCAGTTCTGGGGACGCCGCTCCCAATCCTGGGGGCGCAAACCTGTCCTCGTCGCGGCGCTCGTGATCGCCGTGGTCGCGATGGCGGGGTTCCTGCTCGTCTCCGCACTCGGGATGCGAGGCCTGGTCCCGGCCGGGCTGTTGTTCGCAATGTTCGTGCTGCTACGAGGGGTCGGCTTCGGCTCCGCGATCGCCGCGATCCCACCCACCGCGCAGGCTTACATCGCCGATATCACCCCCGATGAGGCCACCCGCACCAAGGGCATGGCTGGGATCGGCGCTGTCCAAGGCATCTCTATGATCGGCGGCGCCGCCGTCGGCGGGGCGCTGGCCGGGGTCGGCCTGATCTGGTCGATCGCCGCCGTGCCGGTGCTGCTCGCCGTCGCTCTGGTGTTGATCGCGGCCAGGCTGCGTCGTGAGCCCCGTCACGAGCTGATTCCCGAGCCCGCAACCGTCCGGCCAACAGATCCGCGGGTGTGGCCGTTCTTGCTCGCCGGCTTCGGAATGTTCACCGCGCTCGGGTTCATGCAGGTTCTGATCGGCTTCGTCGTCCAGGACAGGTTCGCGCTCACCGCCGAGCTCACCGGCATGGCCGCCGGCGGCTCCCTGCTCGCCACCGGCGTCGGCATGGTCCTCGCCCAAGGCCTCATCGTCCCCAAGAGCGGCTGGTCGCCCGGTTCCCTGCTCCGCATCGGCACCTTGGTCGCGTTCATCGGCTATGTGCTACTCATCCCCGACCTCGGAATCGTGCTGCTCGTGGTGGCGGTGCTGATCGTCGGGCTCGGGCTCGGGATCGCCATGCCCGGCTATACCGCCGGCCCCACCCTGCTCATGCACCGCGACGAGCAAGGCAGCCTCGCCGGGCTGATCGGCGCCACCAACGGGCTCACATTCATCATCGCCCCCACCGCCAGCACCCTCCTCTACGGCACCTGGGCGCCGCTGCCCATCATCATCGGTGCCACTGTCATGGGACTCGTCGCCCTCTTCACCCTCACCTACCACGAGTTCCGCCGCCCGGCAGAGGTGACGTCGTGATTTTCTACAGGCGTTAGCCTGAGGAACAACTCGCGCTCACAACATGCCGGCCACCACACGGTGCCTGGCGGACGAGATGGGCGCAGAAGGAGCACACCCAGCATGAACGCTATCCGTATGGGACGCCCTCCCGCCCTCAACCGAGAAGCCATCGCCCACGCCGTCATCGAAGTCGGCTTCACCAATCTCACCGTCGCCGCTGTCCGCGACCGCCTCGGCGTCGGACAAACCACCCTCTACCGCTACGCCGCCGACCGCGACGAACTCGTCCGGATCGGCCTCAGCCACCTCCTCGAACACGCCACCTGGCCCTCCCGCGACGGCGCCTGGCGCGATGTCCTAAGCCAACACGCCCTCGTCCTGTGGCACCTCTGGGAGGCCCACCCCGGCGCCGCGACCGAAGCCGCTCGCGGCGTCCTCCCCCTAGCCATGATGCGCCTCACCGATGACCTGTGCGCCATCCTGCTTCGCCATGGGTTCACTCCTGAAGGGGCTGTCCTCGCCTGCGACGTCGTTTTCGACATGGTTACCGACAACCGCCGCGGACTCGAACACCACAACAACGCCGAACCAAGTGCGGATGCCGGTGCCGGACACTTCCACGACCAGCAACGCGGCTACCCGAACCAGGCCAAGTCAAATGCTGGGCACCCGGCCACCGAGGAAGAGCGCCAGGCCATCCACGCCGCCATCAAGCAGGCGGTTACTGCTGAGCCCCTGGATTGGTTCACCGGGAAGCTCCGCGTGGCTCTCGACGGCATCGAGCACGCCCTCGCCCCCAGGCCCGCGAGCCCGTAATCAGCTCCGCCTTCGCAACCGCTCCCACAACGTCTCCAGAAGGCGATGCTCAACGCCCCTTCTTGGCCTCACTTTGCTGCGAGCATCCAGTCCCTCCGGGCTCCTGGGAAGCAGCCGG